>JAGWJK010000193.1 GCA_028865845.1 Rhizobiaceae bacterium | reverse complement strand
GTTGAATACAGGCTTCAGACCCTTTTCATCGAGCGCGGTGCGAACGGCGTCCACCAGTTCGCGGCCGTGGATCGTGCCGTCCTCGATAAGCGCAATCGGGTCGGACGACCAGTTCTTGAGGATGGTATTGGTGATCATCGCGGCTTCGGCGGTATCGACCGGCGCCAGACGGAAGAACGGCCAGCCATTCTTCAACGCATCTTCCATGACGATATGCGAGCGCACCGACACCGTGATAACGGGGATTCCGGCTTCCTTGAGACGTGGCAGCGCGCCTTCCAGCGTCTCCGTGCACAGGAAGCCGATCGCGACCTGCACCTTGGCATTGATCAGCGCTTCGGCCACGGCCTGGGCGCCGTCTTCGGTGCAGGGTTCGTCAACGATGGTCGCGGAGTTCTGGAGCGCCTGGATCTGAAAATTCGCGCCCGTCGTGATCTGAGCGCCAAGCGTTGCGAAATTTCCGTCCTGTGGTGCCACGACACCGATATTGATGCCAGCGGCATAGCTGCAGCCCGCCGCCAAAAGCAGCGCGATCACGAGCGGTGTACGACGCAGAACGTTCATCGACTGGATATCCCGGACAATTCTCTTGCTCTTTTATCCAGATGACGGTCTTCGTCAAAGAAAAAGCAGAAAAATCACGCTGTTTTCACCGATGCTATTGTAGAAAAGCTAACGCCTGCCCGCCATATTGGATAGAAAATGGGGAATAATCAGGAGCGAGGGAGGTGATGGTGCTAGACAGGCAACGCATGGACCCGGCACTTTATCGCGACGCCATGAGCCGCTTTGCGGGTCACGTGCAACTGGTGACCACGGCCCTCGGCGACGAGCGGCGCGGGGTAACCATCACCGCTGCCTGCTCGGTTTCCGACAATCCCGCCACCATCCTCATCTGCCTCAACAACAGCAATGCGCGCAATGAAATCTTCTTCAAAAGCGGGATCTTCGCGCTGAATACGCTTGGTGCCCACCACCAGGATCTTGCGGACGCCTTTTCGGGCAGGACGCATCTGACGACCGATGAACGTTTTGCCAGCGGCAATTTTGATACGCTCGTGACCGGTGCGCCCGTGCTCACCGATGCGCTCGCGGCGTTCGATTGCCGCGTCATCGAGATGAAGCGCGCCTCGACCCACAATATTCTGTTCGGCGAAGTCGTCGCCGTGCATTTCACGGAAGCAAGACAGGCCTTGCTCTACATGAACCGAGGCTATCACACCCTTTAGATTCGCATCTGCGAGACGTCTGGTCTGGCGCCGTCGCATCGAGATATTTGCGCCGCGCGGCAAGTTGACGAATTCCCTCCCAATGACAATTCACTATATCCTTCCTCGGATCCAGCTTCAGCCGTTGACCTATCTCATGCCGTCGCGCTACCGCGTTTTCCGCCATCCCATGAGGCATCCATGACCACGACAGCCGAAGATCTCGATCCGCTGATCATCGCGGAAGAATGGACGTCTGCGGGACGTGATGTGGCGTTGGCGACCGTCATCGATACCTGGGGTTCGGCTCCGCGCCCGACCGGCAGCCATCTCGTCGTCGACGGCCAGGGTAACTTTCATGGATCGGTCTCCGGTGGTTGCGTGGAGGGTGCCGTTGTTGCCGAAGCGTTGGAGGTTATCGAAAGCGGTAATGCCCGCATGCTTGAATTCGGCGTCGCGGACGAGACCGCCTGGCGTGTCGGCCTGTTATGCGGCGGTCGTATCCGCGTCTATGTCGAGAGGCTCGTCTGATGGAGCTCCGGTTGCTGCGGCAGTTGAATGCGCTGCGGAGCGCGCGGCGGGCGGCGATCCTGATCACCGACCTTGCCGGCGGCCCCAATCAGCTGATTGCAGAGGGCGACGTGGTGGACGGTGCCCTTGGGGAAGCTGTCACTTCGGCGTTCCGTTCGGGAAAGTCAGTGGCGAAAGAGATCGACAGGCGCAGCCTTTTCCTGAATGTGCATCTGCCGCCGATGCATATCGTCGTCATCGGCGCGGTGCATATCAGCCAGGTTCTCGCCCAGATGGCCGTGCTCACGGGATTCGATATCCGCGTCATCGATCCGCGCACGGCGTTTGCGACACCGGAACGTTTCGAAGGCATCGACCTGGTGGCCGACTGGCCAGTCGATGCGCTGAAAGAGCGGCCACTCGATGCTTACACCGCGCTCGTTGCCGTCACGCACGATCCCGCCATCGATGATATCCCGATCATCGACGCGTTGAAGACCGGTTGTTTCTATGTCGGTGCCCTCGGCAGCCGCAAGACCCATGCAAACCGGCTGGAGCGGCTGCGGCGGGCAGGTGTCGCGGAGGCGGATCTTGCCAGAATCCATGCTCCCATCGGCCTGCCGATCGGTGCGGCAAATCCGGCGGAAATCGCGATCGCCATTTTGGCCGAGATCGTCGGCGCCTTGCGCAGCCGCGCGCTCTCGGCTTCGAAGAACTGACGGCGACGACCGCAGCCGTTCATCCATTCATATGATGCTTGAAGCGAATGGTGGAGCAACCGACGTCATTGAAAGCGCGAGGAAATTTGGCCATGAATGGCGATACCGTCGCGGGCGAGGTATCGAAGGGGTAGGGAATGGATAATATTGAAATCGAGGAGATGTTCCAGGCGCTCGGGCCGATCATCATCAAGCGCATGTTCGGTGGCAAGGGTATCTATCACATGGGCCGCATTCTCGCCCTCGAAGTCGACGACGAGATATTGCTGAAGGCTGATGATACCAGCGCACCGGAATTCGAGGCGGCAGGGTCGAGACGCTGGGCTTATGAAGGAAAGAAGGGCAAGGCGGTCAATATGCCCTATTGGTCCATACCGGACGATGCCTTCGATGATCCCGATGTGATGGCACGCTGGGTGAGGCTGGCATATGAGGCAGCAATCCGCGCGGACAAATAGAGGCCTGAGACCGCCGGCTTTATCTACGCGGACCGCTCACTCGTTTTCCTAGCTTTCGAAATAGTTCGGCCGGTCGAGATCGGCGATCAAGCCGGGTCCTGCCGGCCGCCAGCCAAGCGCTTCTCGGGTCTGCCGGCTCGACGCGCGGTTGTCGATCGCCGCGAAATGAGCAAACCAGCCAAAATGTTCCGCGGCCTCCTCCGGCGACCTGCTGACGACCGGCAGGTTGAGGCGTTCTCCGATGACGCGAGCAATATCGCGGAACGGTACGCCCTCTTCGGCGATGCCGTGATATCGAACGCCGGCCGAGCCTTTCTCGATCGCAAGCCTGTAGAGATTTCCTGCATCGAGCCGGTGAACTGCCGGCCAATGGTTGAGCCCTTCTCCGATATAGGCCGAGACACCCTTCTGCCGGGCGATACCGATCAGGATCGGAACGAAGCCGTGATCGCCGTCGCCATGGACCGAAGGCGGGAGACGTATGGCCGAAGCACGCACGCCATCCGGCACCATCGCCAGGGCCACCTGTTCCGATACGCGCGGAATGGCGGAATTTTCCGGAGGCAGCGTGTCCTCGGTGACGAGATCGCCGGGCGAGAGCAAGCCGGTCCCCGAAGTGACGATCAGCGGACGATCGGAACCGGCGAGTTCGGCGCCGATGGCTTCGATGGCCCTCCGGTCGATCTCGCAATTCTCCTTGAATTTCGAAAAATCATGGATGAAGGCAGTATGGATCACGCCATCAGCCATGGCCGCACCGCGACGCAGACCTGCAATATCCTCAAGATCACCGCGGTGGACCTTGGCACCCGCGGCAAGGAGGGAATTGGCGCCCGCATCCGAGCGCGCGAGACCAAGGACTTCATGGCCTGCTTCGATGAGTTCGCGGACAACCGCGGATCCGACAAAGCCGGTGGCACCGGTGACAAAAACTCGCATCACGACGTCTCCTTAATTGGCATCGGTACGGCATCTGCCGCCCGTGAAAGGAACGGTAGGTGATTGAGAAAAAACGATCTATGCTATAAAGTCCGTATTATCTTCGTGATCGTCCAGGAGAGCGCATGGATCCGCTATCAGACGTCCTGTCGCTGCTGAAGCCCCGCAGCTACCTTGCGGCCGGTTTCGATGCGAGCGGCCCCTGGTCGGTTCAATTTCCGGATCAGCAACAGGGTATCAAATGCGGTGCCGTGGTGGCCGGCGAATGCTGGCTTTCGGTCGAAGACGTTGCCGACCCTGTTCACCTTCAAGCGGGAGATTGCTTCCTGCTGCCGACGGGGCGACCGTTTCGGCTCGCAACCGACATGGCTCTGCCGCCTGTGGATGCCAAAAGCATCTTTTCAGGGGCGGGCGAAGGCCGCGTCTATTCGTATAATGGCGGAGGGGATTTCTCCCTTGTCAGCTGTCGTTTCGCGCTCAGCGGCAATCACGCCGGCATCCTGCTGCGAATGCTGCCGCCGATCGTGCATATCCGTGGCGAGACCGACGGCGCGGCCTTACGCTGGTCGGTGGAACGGATGATGCAGGAAATGCGCGAGCGGCGGCCCGGTGGCTTTCTCGTCGTACAGCATCTGGCACACATGATCCTGGTTCAGGCCCTGCGGCTGCACCTCACGGAAAGCGCCAAGGGCGGCGTCGGTTGGCTTTTTGCCTTGGCAGACAAGCAGATAGGCGCCGCTATCGATGCCATGCATGAGGATCCGGCGCATCACTGGACGCTCCAGGAACTGGCAGAGCGCGTCGGCATGTCGCGATCGAGCTTTGCGCTGAAGTTCAAGGCGATGGTGGATGCGTCGCCGATGGACTATCTGACGCGCTGGCGAATGCTGCTCGCAGGCGACAGGCTGACGAACACCGGCGACCCGATCAGCGTCATCGCGCTATCGCTGGGCTACGAATCCGAAAGCGCCTTCAGTACCGCTTTTAAACGAGTGCTGGGCTGTTCGCCGCGGCAATATAGCCGGGACGCTGCAACATTGCCCTTCCGTCCGGAGAACGAAGAAAGGATTGCCGGCTGGCAGCCCGAGCGAATCGCGGTCTGAGCGCGGTCATTCGCAGTGGGCGATGTTTGTGACGATGAAGTGAAGAGGGCACGCACAAGCAAGCGGCAAACCGAGTCTCCTCTGAGGGAGAGAAGTCAGTGAAAATCGTCTTCGCGGAGATGGGCAATCGCCGCCTGGGCAAAAGCGGATAGCGGCTCTGGCAATTCGTCGCGGCCAAACCAGCCGAAATCCGAAAGCTTGTCCGGCTCAACAAGACGGGCATCGCCGGAAAAATCCTTGCAGATGTAGATCAGCGAGATCCAATGCTGCCGGTCTGCCTCGACGATGACTTCTGTGGTGCAGAGATAGTCGATCTGACCGATGGAAAGGCCGCTTTCCTCTTCGGCTTCGCGGGTCGCCGCAGCAGAGGCCGGTTCCATATGGTCGACTTTGCCGCCGACAATGCTCCAGTAGCCGGCTTCCGGCGCCTTGAGTCGCTTGTACAGCAACAGCTTCCCGTCCCGCAAAATTGCGAGACCGGTTCCTAATCCTGGGAAATCAATTCCGGGTTTCCCCACGCGCCTGGGCCTATCAGCCCTTGGCGTTGGCGACGATCAGCATGAAGGCGGGAATGTCATCACCGAAGCCGATCGGCGTCGGGCCATCATCGTGGTCGCGGTAACGGTTGCGACGTTCGCGATTGTCGTCGTTTGCAGCCGGGAAGGGGCGATTGTTGTTGCGAGAACCGTTGTTGTGGGACTTGTTCTCAGACTTGCGCTCGTTCTTCACGCTTTCGACCTTTGCTGGTGCTGCTTCGATCACATCGGCGCCATTATCCTCGACGTCGATTTCAGATTTATGACTCGAGGCGCTCCGGCCTCCACGGCTGCGATCCCGGTCGCGGCCGCGATCCTTGCTCTTGCCGCGGCGAGGACGATCGTCGTGGCTGCTTTCTTCGGCCGGCGGCAATGCCGACAGATCACCGTTGAGCCACTCGATCTTTTCGCCGATCAGCTTCTCGATCGCATCCGTGTGCTTGGTATCGCGCTTGGTTACCAGCGTGAAGGCGGCGCCAGAGCGGCCTGCGCGGCCGGTGCGGCCGATACGGTGAACATAGTCTTCCGAATGGATCGGCACGTCGAAATTGAAGACGTGGCTCACATCGGGAATATCAAGGCCGCGTGCTGCGACGTCGGAAGCGACGAGCAGCTGCAGGTTTCCATCCTTGAAGTTCTGCAGCATGGCCGTGCGCGAGCGTTGATCCATGTCGCCATGCAGGGCGCCAACGGAGAAGCCGTGGCGTTCCAGCGAGCGGAACAGATCGGAGACATCGACCTTGCGATTGCAGAAGATGATCGCGTTCTTCAGGTCGGTCTGGGCGCGGATGAGATCGCGCAGTGTCGCGCGCTTCTCGTAGTCCTTGCCGTGCGATGCGACGAAACGCTGGGTGACGGTCTTTGCGGTGGAAGCCGGCGCCGAGACCTCGACGCGTTCCGGGTTCTGCAGGAACCGATCGGCCAGCTTCTGGATTTCCGGCGGCATGGTCGCCGAGAAGAACAGCGTCTGGCGGGTAAAGGGAATGAGCTTCGCAATACGCTCGATGTCCGGGATGAAGCCCATGTCGAGCATGCGGTCGGCTTCGTCGATGACGAAAATCTCGACAGCACTCATCAGCAGCTTGCCGCGCTCGAAATGGTCGAGCAGACGGCCGGGGGTGCAGATCAGGACATCCGCGCCACGCTCGAGCTTGCGGTCCTGCTCCTCGAAGGAGACGCCGCCGATCAGAAGCGCGATATTGAGGCGATGGTTCTTGCCGTATTTCTCGAAGTTCTCGGCAACCTGCGCGGCGAGTTCGCGCGTGGGCTCAAGAATCAGGGTGCGCGGCATGCGCGCCCGGGCGCGACCCTTCTCGAGCAGGGTCAACATGGGCAGCACGAAGGAGGCTGTCTTGCCGGTGCCGGTCTGCGCGATGCCGCAGATGTCTCGGCGCTGCAGAGCAAACGGGATTGCGCCGGCCTGGATCGGAGTCGGCGTGGTGTAGCCCGCGTCTGTAACCGCGGATAGGACTTTTTGGCTCAGGCCAAGGTCAGCAAATGTGGTCAAAGGGAAAACTATTTCCGTTCCGGTTCGGTCGAACACTCATGAGTCGACACGCTATGCATGCCGCAATGCAGCGCGACATAGAACCAAACACCCGCAGAGTCAAGGAAAGCGGGCGCTTCGCAGGGGCTGGAAGCTCTTCATAACGCAATTTTTAGATTAGCGCCATATTTGTTGCGCGTTTGTCACAATTCTCGCGGTCAGATTGTACCTAGACCGTTGATATAGCTCGCGAGCTTCGATCCGGCATTGATAAAATACATCGGATCGATCGGACGGCCGTTCTCTCGAACTTCATAGTGAAGGTGCGTGCCGGTGGAGCGTCCTGTGCTGCCGGCAAGGCCGACCGCGTC
>JAGWJK010000192.1 GCA_028865845.1 Rhizobiaceae bacterium | reverse complement strand
ACGGAATTGCCGGCATAGACGTACCAGCCGGCGCCGACATGTTCGAGGCGCCGATAGTTCTCCAGGGAAAACGTCTTCGAGAAAAGTGCGGCCGGATTGGCAAGCGCCTCGGCGGCGGGCTTGAACGAATTCGCAAACGACCACACGAGCGGCATTACGAAGAAGACGGCAAAGACGAGCGCCACGAGAATGAAGGCGAGGTAGCCCAGTCGTTCGCTCATGGGCTTGGCTGCGAGCTTATAGTTGACGCGATCCATCAGCCTTCCTCCGGCCGAGAGCGGAGGAACACGAACTGGATCGCGCTGATCGCCACCAGGACGATGAGAAGCGCAAACGAGATCGCCGATCCATAGCCCAGGCGATATGATGAGAATGACGCGAGATAGATCGAGAACACTGCGGAGATCGTGCTGTTTTCAGGACCGCCCTGGGTGATGATGAAGAACTGGTCGAAGGCGAGCATCGACGATGTCACGTTCAGGACGAGAGCCAGCATCACCGAATTCCGCATCAAAGGCAGCGTGATACGACGAAAGCGGCTAAAGACATTGGCGCCGTCGATCTTGGCCGCTTCGATGACGTCGTTCGATATGCTCTGGAGGCCTGTCAAAAGGATCACCATCGTAAAGCCTGCGGTTTTCCAGACCACCATGAGGATGATGACGGCGAGTGCGGGCCAGAAGCTTTCGAGCGGCCTTGGCGCACTGCTGATGATGCCGGTGCCGCGCAGAATCTGGGCGAAGACACCGCTGTCGGGGTTGAGCAGCCACATCCATAGTGTCGACGCGGCACCGAAACCGATGACCACAGGCATGAAATAAATGGTGCGGAAGAAGCCGGCGATCCGCAGCGGCCGATCGACGAGAAGCGCCAGCGGAAATGCGACGAGGAAGATCGCGGCCGTCACCAGCACGGTATAGAGCAGGGTGAAGCCCAGCGAATGCCAAAGTTGAGCATCGCCCAGCAGCTCCGTGTAGTTGGCAAGTCCGATGAACTTGGTCCGGCCGAGCAGCGGCCAGTTATAGAAGCTCATCCACACGGTCATCGCCAGCGGAACCAGGAAGAGCACGACGATGAAGAGGAAGCCGGGCAAAATGAATGCCAGGCCGAGCCAGCCTTTCGGCTCAGCCTCTCCGTCAGAACGCGCGCGCGTCTTGTTGCGAAGCACCGATGATGTCACCGCATTCTTTTCCTTATTTGGTTTGTCACGGCGAAGGGATCACGGGGCATCCGGAAATGCCCCGTGATATCGAAAACCGGTTTAGTTCGGGTTGGTCCGCTCCAGGATGCGCGTAAAGTCGTCCTGGGTCTTCGAAATCGTGCCGTTGACATCCTCGCCGAAGATCGTGCCCTGGATCAGGTTGAGGAAGGGACCGGTACGGCTGACGAAGAGTTCGTCCGAGGAGAAGGTGTAGGGCGTCCGTGCCTTTGCGAGAATGTCATAGGCGACGAGATTGCGCTTGTCGAACTTGGCGTAGGCATCGGCGGCAAGGTCGGTCCGCGACGGCATGCCGGATTCCTGCGTGATATAGACCTGCTGTTCCGGCTGCATGTAGAAATTGATGAAGTCCTCGGCGACCTTCTTCTTTTCAGGGCTGATGCCCTTGATGAGCGCCAGTGTATCACCGCCCGCAAAGCTCGATTCACCGCCCTTCGGGCCGGGGATCGGCGCGACGTTGAACTTCACATCGGGATATTTGCTGGTCAGAAGATTGACGATGTAGGAGCCGGTCATCAGGATGCCGACCTTGCCGGAGGCAAAGGCTTCGACGGCATTGTTACCATTGCCGGAACGCGACGTCGGATGGATGGCGCCAGCCTTCCACATGTCGCGGTATGCGGCGATCGTGTCGCGCAGCGCCGGAGTATCGACGGTTGCCTTGCGGCCATCGTCGCTGAGAACGTCGGCATTTGCCGCCCAGAGATGCGGCAGGAAATCATAGATCAGCCAGCTTCCCGAGTTGGCGACGAAATAGAAGCCGTAGGTCTCGTTTCCGAGCGCGGTGATCTTCTTCGCGTCGGCGGCGATTTCGTCCAGCGAAGCCGGCGCCTTGTTGGGATCGAGCCCTGCCTTGCTGAAGAGATCGGTGTTGTAGGCGATGATCGATGCGTCCGGCAGCGCAGGTACGCCGTAAATCTTGCCGCCATAGGTCGCGAGACGGATGTGAGACGGGCTCAGTGCCGCCGAATAAGGAAGGCTTTTGACGAAGTCCGTGATGTCCTCGAGGCCATCGGCGGCGGCAAAGGTCGGCAGGTAGATCAGGTCGAGCGCCGCGGCATCCGGCGCAGCACCACCTGCAAGTGCCGCACCAAGCTTCGGCACCATCTGCTCGGCAGTGATCTGGGTCACGTTGACCTTGTCGGAATGCGAGGCGTTGTATTTATCGGCAAGTCCCTGGAGGACGGCACCGGACGATGTCCGCACCCATAGGGTGATCTCTTCGGCGCTGGCGAGAGAAGAGCTTGCCAGCAATGCAAGAGCCGTCATCATTGTTTTTAGTCGAAGCATGATTGTTCCCCTTGTCTCGTTCAGGCCCTCGGCCTTTGAAGCGAGAGGAACGTTAGTTCAGAAATTTTTCAGTGTCGACAGGCTGTATGCATGTATTCGGCACCTTTCTGATAAAACCTTTTAACATCACGATTTTTTCTGCTAAAAGCTTTTATCAACGCAATGGATGGAGTTCGGTTTGACGAAAATCGGCGATCGGCGTCGCACAATTTATGACGTAGCAAAGGCCGCCGGCGTCAGCATTTCGACGGCGTCGAACGCGCTGAACGATACCGGCCGGACGAATGCGGAGACCCGCGAACGCGTCAAGCGCATTGCCGAGGAGATCGGCTTTCGGCCGAATGCACTCGCGCGAGGGTTGTTGACGAAGCGAAGCCATGCGGTCGGCATGCTGACCAACGACACTTACGGTCGACTGACGCTGCCGATCACCGCAGGGGTGTCGGAAGTCCTCATCGATCACGGCGTCTCGGTCTTCCTCTGCGCGACGAACAACAACCCGCGACTAGCCAAGCTGCATCTCGACGCACTGCTCGACCGGCAGGTGGACGGTATCATTTTCACGGCGACCCGTCTGGACCTCAAGCCACCCGTCGAGCTGTCAAAATTGCCGATACCGGTGGTCTATGTCTTTGCCGAGGGCCCAGCCGACAGCGTGACCTTCTTTCCCGACGACGAACAGGGCGCGCGCCTTGCCGTCAACCACCTGAAGGCGCTGGGCCGGTCGAGGATACTGCATATCACCGGCCCGGAAGACTATCTGGCGGTGCGGCTCCGCGCCCGCGCCTACCGGGAATGCTGTCCGAGCGGCGCGGACGTCATGTTCGGGGAATGGTCGGAAGAGTGGGGCCATGAAGCCGTCGAGCGGGTGTTCGTTGGATCGGGCGAAAAGCCCGATGCCATCTTCTGCGGCAGTGACGAGATCGCGCGCGGCGTCATCGACGCCTTGCGTGACATGAATATTTCCATCCCGACCGAAGTCGCCGTTGTCGGATTCGACAATTGGGAGGTCGTGGCAAGGCAGACACGCCCGCCGCTCACCACCATCGACATGGAGTTGAAGGAACTCGGACACCAGGCAGGCCTTGCAATCCTCGGCCTTTCGAAGGGAGAACAGATCGCGACGGGAATTACCCGACTGCCATGCAGCCTCGTGGTCCGCCAATCGTCAGGAGGGCATTGAGAAGTGACGAAGCGGGAATGTGATCTCTAAGACCGCCCTGAGATCGCCGCCGCCATGTCGATAAACGCGCGCAGCTTGGGCTGAGCCTGCGAGCGCGCCGGAAAATAGACATAGAGGCCGGGGGAACTCGGCAGGAAGTTGACAAGGGTGCGATCCAACCGGCCGGCCGCGACGGCATCGCGGATGGAAATATCGGCCAGATAGGCAAGACCGAGGCCGGCCTCGGCGGATTCTACAAGTAAAAGGAAATCGTTGACGGTCAGCGTTCCCGGCGCATCGACCGTGAAGCCGCGGCCGTTGCGTTCGAACTCCCAGCGATAGATGACGCCCGAAGCCGGATAGCGGTAGCGGATCGCCTGATGAGCGGTCAGGTCTTCGGGTGTCGCCGGATGGTCGTGTACAGCGAAATAGGCGGGCGAACCGACGAGCGACCATTTGATATCGGGTGTCAGCCGGACGGCGATCATGTCCTTTTCGATGGCTTCGCCAATGCGGATGCCGGCATCGAAGCCGCGCTCGGTGATATCGAGCGCTGCATCATCAACCGATATTTCGACCGAGATTTCGGGATAGGCCTTCCGAAATGCCGGCAGGAGCGGCGCAATGATCAAGGGCACGGCCATGCGCGGGACGGTTAGCCGCAGGTGTCCGGCAGGCCGGTCCCGGAAGCTGCTGAGCATATCGAAGGCATCGGAGATGTCGCCGGCAGCCGGTCGCACACGCTGGAAAAGCGCTGCGCCGCCTTCGGTCAAGGCGACGCGGCGCGTCGTGCGCACAAAGAGCGGTATGCCCAGGCGAGCCTCAAGAGCCCGGATCGTCTGGCTTACGGCGGTCGGCGTCACGCCGAGGGCTGCGGCCGCGGCCGTGAAGCTTTTCGCCTCCGCGACGGCGAGAAATTCGGTCAGTCCGTAAAATGGATCGGCGGCCATGAGATCTATTATGAAGCTAAGCTTCATAAGTCATATCAATCGTACTTATTTTTCACAATAATAAAGTGAGGCATTCTGCTCCCTGCAAACACCGTGAATGGAGGATGGCATGCGATACATCACTTTGGGCGACACCGGCTTGGTTGTTTCGAAATTAGCCTTCGGCGCCATGACTTTTACGGCTGGCGATCGCAGCATAGCCTCGATCTACAAGACCGAGGCGGAAACGGCCGACGCCATGATAGGCCAGGCGATCGATGCGGGAATAAACTTCTTCGATACATCCGACGCCTACGCCTCCGGTCAATCGGAGACCATGCTCGGCGCAGCGCTTAAGTCGCGACGCAACGATGTTGTCATCGCCACGAAGGTCGGCTTTCGCACCGGCAGTGCGCTAAGCCAGGCCGGCCTTTCGCGCCGCCATATCCTGTGGTCGGTCGAGGAGAGCTTGAAGCGCCTCGGAACGGATTGGATCGATGTCTACATCGTCCACAAGGAAGATCCGTTCACGCCGCTCGAAGGGACGTTATCGGCGCTCGATGCCGTCGTGCGCTCGGGCAAGGTGAGATACGTCGGTTTTTCCAACTGGTCGGCCTGGAAAGTGGCCGCCTCGCTGGAAATACAGAGGGCAAACGGCCTTGCCCGATTCACGCATGGCCAGATGCACTACTCGCTGCTAGGTCGCGATATCGAACGCGACGTCATTCCGATGATGCAACGTTATGGCCTGGGACTGACGGTCTGGAGCCCGCTCGCCTCCGGCTTCCTGTCCGGCAAATACAGCCGCGAAAACCTCGCCGATCCGGCCAATCGCTATTCCGGTTTCGACATCCTGCCTTTCGACAAGGAGCAGGGATTTGCGCTTGTCGAGAAAATGCGCGCCATCGCCGCAAACCATGGCGCCAGCGTGCCGCAGGTGGCGCTTGCCTGGCTCCTGGCGAAGACGGCGGTGACCAGCATCCTTCTTGGCGCATCGAAGTCCCATCAGCTTGCCGACAATCTCGGCGCGGTCGACCTGACCCTTGGTGCCGACGAGATAGCGGAACTGGACACGGAGACGAAGCTGAGCCCGGTCTATCCCAACTGGTTCATCGACAATCTCGTCGACGAGCCGCTGAAAGCGGCTCTCGGCGGCGGCTGATCCGGAACTGTGGCCACGCCGTCCTTCAAACGAAGCTGGCGTCCCTCCGGCAGAGAATTCGGCATCGAGGCGCCCGAAGTCGCTTTTGCATGCGCCGGCCAGACCTGCTCGTGGTGTTGCGGCCATCAGGAGGGCGTTCAGTCTTGCGTTTTGCCGTATGAAAGCATCGGGCAATATTCAAAGCTGATACCGCTCCCCGGATCGCCTGAGGATCTTGAGCAGGAGACTCAAATTCCTGAGAGGAAGGCCAAGGCCGCAACCCCTTCTACGAACAAGGCAATTTTTTAACGCGGACAGTTTCTCTAAGGGGCCGGCTGGAGGTTTGACGCTGGTGGCATTTGTGTCCGCACAGCAGAATTTGTAGCAAGCCGAAATAACGACAGAATCGGGGCTAATGTCGGTATTTGTGATGTAGTCGGCATCTCGATTCTAACGGAAGAGGTATTCATGAAGAAGTTGTTTATTGCAGGATTTGCATCCATCGCGACGCTTTGCGCTATCGCTACCACCGCCGACGCCGCTCAAGGTTGTGGCGGAGGATTTCATCGGGGGCCGAATGGTGTCTGCCGCCCGAACGTGCCACCTCGCGGTGTCGTTGTTGTGCCCGCTGGTCCGAGGGTCGGTGTTTACTATCATGGACGGGGCTATTGGGACGGACATCGCTATTGGATGAACCGTCGTCCCTATCGTGGTGGTTGGCGCTACTACTAAGAAAGAGCATGGCTGGGTCGATCAACGGATCGACCCAGCCATGTAATTTCCTTGTCGAGGGGAGCTTCCGGTTCCGTCTCCCCGGATGTGTTCGATCCCGTTGCATACCGGAATGCAGATCTATCTGAGCAATCAAGTGCGCTGATCATTCGTGGCGCGATCACCGCTGGCGCTGCCCCCAATTTGGCGGTCTCGATCCGTCCCTCACTGTCCCAACCACTGATACTCGGCGATCGACGCCTTGCCCGACTTTTTGTCGTAAAGGCAAAGCACGTTGACCATCTTCTTTGAGTTGCCTTTTTTCTCGCGAAGCAGAATTGCGATCTTGCCCGTGGAGTCATCAAAGATGATTGGAGCAGACGCTTCCGGAGAAATCATACCCGACTGGCCAATGCAGGTGCCATTTACCTTCGCAAATAAGGCTTTCCACGCGCTGTCGCTGGAGGCCTCCGCAATCTGGCTTCCTGATACCAAAGCCGCGATGGCGACGAACGTAAACTTCTTCATGTCGATATCCCTCATGTTATTTCGAAGCGTGACCTCAAGAGTCGGTAGGCGCTATGAGCTTCAAGACGCCAGTTTGATTGACTGATATTATCGTGTGATTGTCGATCTCGACAACGCCTGACCTTACAATCTCGATTCCACCAATTTTCTGTAAAATAAGTTATTTATACAAGTTTATTGACGTTCCGCTGCATGCGGAGGCGTTGGTGGTACCGTTCCAGCCCTTGTCAATCGCTCCGCCCAAAGGCAAACATCCGCTCCGATCAGGGAGGATCATGGATCGATGCGAATATCGCGCATCGGTTCCATCGGTAGTGGAGAGGGAGGGCGAGCCATGAAGGCGATGATGCTGGAG
>JAGWJK010000191.1 GCA_028865845.1 Rhizobiaceae bacterium | reverse complement strand
CGCCGAAATCCCGGCGGGGCCGCCGCCGACCACGACGACATCGGAACGATCAACGACCTTGATGTCCCGCGCAGGCTGATGGACTGTCTGTATCATTGTTGTTTCCTCCTAGGACACGACTTCAGAGGCCACAGGGCGGGTCTTGAAAAACATCGTGTCAAATCAAAAGGCTGGGGCATGGCGACAAGCCGAACGAGATCGTCATGCCTTTGTTGGTGCGTGCTCAGTGCGATCCGGCCGGTTTCCAGCGCACCACCTTGGTCTCGACGACCGAGACGATGGCAAACAGGATGACGGCGAGAAGTGCGGCTATCACCACGGTGGCGTAGAGAAGCGGCGAGCGGAAATTGTAGGTTGCCTCGATGATCAGAGCGCCGAGACCGAAGCTGGAACCGATCCATTCGGCGACGATCGCCCCCATGACGCTGCTGGTCGCGGCAATCTTCAGCGCCGCAAACAGGAAGGGTAGAGAACTGGGGAGCCGGACCTTCCAAAGGATTTCGGAGTTGGTGGCGGACAACACCCGCATCAGGTCGAGCATGGCGGGGCTTGCGGCCCGCAGGCCCTGGACCATGTTGACCAGCGTCGGGAAGAAACAGATCAGCCCGGCGATGATGATTTTCGGTGCGAGCCCGTTGCCGAAGACCAGCACGAGGATCGGCGCGAGCGCGATGATCGGGATGGCCTTGACGAAGACGGCGATCGGATAGAACGCCTTTTCCGCCGTGGTGTTGTGGACGAACCAGATCGCCAAGAGGATGGCGACGAGATTGCCGAAGAGGAAGCCGAGGGCCGCCTCGAGCACCGTCGGCAGGAAATTCCGCCAGAGTGTCGCGGCGTTGTCACGGAAGGCAAGCACCACCTCGGCCGGGCTCGGCGCCATGAAGGTCGGGATCTTGAAGATCCAGATTACCAATTGCCAGAGGACGACGAGGCCGATGCCGGCCAGGATCGCCGGCAGGTTTTTCGACAAAAGGCCGATGGTGGCGTCGAGAACCGTGAACTTGCGCGGCACGGATGCCGGAGTGGCGTGCGTTCCGGGTGAAATGACCTTGCTCATAGACATTCCTCCAGCAGGGCGCGCAGATGCGCCGTGACCTGAATGAACTCCACCGTGTCACGCATGGCGAGCGAACGAGGATAGGGGAGATCGACCTTCATGAACTCCTTGACCCGGCCCGGATGCGCCTGGAGCATCAGGACGTGCTGGCCGAGGAAAGCAGCCTCCGGAATGGAGTGGGTGACGAAGACGATGGTCGTTCCCGTTTCCTGCCAGAGCTTCAGCAGCTCTTCGTTCAGCTTGTCGCGGGTGATTTCGTCGAGCGCGCCGAAGGGCTCGTCCATCAGCAGGATCCGCGGCCGGGTGACCAACGCCCGGGCGATGGCGACGCGCTGGCGCATGCCGCCCGACAGTTCGTGAGGGAGGGCGTTTTCACGGCCCTTCAGGCCGACCATGGCCAACAGTTCCGCCGGGTCTGCAAAGGAACCGGCGGCGTGCTTGCCGACTTCGATCGGCAGGCGGACATTGTCGATGACGGTGCGCCAGGGGAGCAGCGTCGCGTCCTGGAACACGAAGGCGAAGTCGCGTCCTTCGCGGGCCTCACGCGGCGAACGGCCGAGCACGGAGATCGAACCGCCGCTCACGTGCACGAGATCGGCGATGCAGCGCAGCAGCGTCGATTTCCCGCAGCCGGATGGGCCGAGCATGGTGACAAAGGCACCTTCCGGGATGTCCAACGAGACGTTGGACAGTGCTGTGATTTCATTGCTCTTGTCGCCAAAACGGACATCGACATTAGCAACGGAGACGGCGAGCGGCGATCCGCCGGGGAGCGGATCTGGCCTTTTGACGATAGCGGCGGCGGACATGGCGCTCACCCGACCTGCTTGCGGATATCGGCGGTCGCGTCGAGAATGGCGAAGCTCGCGACATCGTCGACCGTCGGGACCGTACCGGTGAATTGCTTGAGATCGGCGTAGGTCTTGATCTGTGCCGCCCAGTTCTCCTTGGTCATCGCGCCCCAGCCAAACTGCTTGGTGGTGTCGCCGAAGGAGAATTTCGCGATCGGCCCGACAGCCTGCAGTTCGCTCGGCTTGTCGAGGTTCGGATAGGTTTCGACGAGCATATCGACGGCCTCTTCCGGATGATCGCGGACATAGGCCCAACCCTTGGCAGCGGCCGTGGTGAAGCGTGCCAGAACATCGGCATGCTTATCTAGCTGTTCGTCGGTCGTGTAGTAGACGTTGGCGTACAGCTGCAACCCGGCGTCCCAGAGCATCATATCGACGCGGTCGTCGCCGAGAACTTGCAGCGCATTTACATTGGTGGACCAGCCGGTGACGGCATCGGCCTGGCCGGTCATCAGCTGGTTCATGTCCGAACCCATGTTGACCATCTTGACCTGGTCTTCGGAGATGCCGTTCTTGGCAAGCAGTGCGCGAAGCAGGATGAAGGCGGTCGGCTGGGTGGCGATGGTCTTGCCGATCATGTCCTTCGGCTCGCGGATCGGCGCCTTTTTCAGCGAGAAATAGGTAAAGGGATGTTTCTGGAAGCCGGCCAGGAAGGCCTTAACCGGAATGCCGGCAGAACGCGCCAGCATGACGGACGGGCTCGACGATATCTGGCCGAGAGTCGATTGGCCGGCAGCGACGCCGGCAACGCCGTCGACGTTCGGGCCGCCGGGAACGATCTCGAGCTCGACGCCCTGTTCCTTGAAGAAGCCCTTCTTCTGCGCTGCGACTTCGCCGATCACGCCGTTCGAGACCAGCCAGCCCAGTTGCATTCTGACTTGCGCGACATCCGCGGCATGGCCGGCACGGATACCGATCATGGTCTGCGCGGCGGCGAGACCGCCTGCCATGGCGACATTGGACATGAAGCGACGGCGATTCATCATGAAATGAGACATAATAGTTCCCCTATTGATCCGGTCGGCCCGACATTGGTGTCGTGTACCGAAGCTCATTTGCCGAATGTCAGGAGGATGGGGAATTTTTGCGTTCTAATAAAGAACAATTATTCGCTTTTTCGATTGCCGAAAAGGCAACGCTAAAATCACCTCATGAAACCTGTCAGGACGGCAGCAACCTGCCGGACGACTGTACTCCCATCGTCCGGCACTGTCTTTGAAATTGGCGGACGACCCGGCAGTTTGCCGGGTCGAAGCTCTCATGCGGGCTCGAAAAGCGGCGTGATTTCCATCTCCGGCACGAGCACCAAGCCCTTGTCGGTAATGCGGATTTCTGGAATGACCGAGAGTGGGATCAGGTTGAAACCCATATAGGCGATGGTGCATCCGGCCTTTTCCCATTCGACCTTCAGCGCCTTCACCTCGTCGGCCACTTCATGCACGCGTTTGTCGGAAAGCAGGCCGGCGATCGGCAGCGGCACCATGGCGGTCACGACGCCGTCCATGACCACGCAAACCCCGCCCTGATGCGCTTCGATCGCTTTTGTCGCCACCTGCATGTCGGCCTCGTTGGTGCCTGCGACGATGATATTGTGGCTGTCATGGCCGACGGAGGAGGCGACCGCTCCCTTTTTCAGGCCGAAATTGTTGAGCAGCCCATGGGCGACATTGCCGGATGACTTGCCATGGCGCTCGATCACGGTGACGAAGCAGAGGCCGTGCCGGTCGAAATGCGTCTGCCAGTCGTTAGCCGGCTCCAACGTGAGAGTGGCATGGCCAAGCGTGATGCCCGGAAGCTCGGTCTTGATGGTGTGGGCGATGACGGGTTCCGTCGGCAGCTCCGGTGTCAGCGTCAGGTTCTGCGGCAGCTTCACCGTATGATAAGCGGCTTCGGGATAGCGGTAAGGATTGGAGAGGGCGGCGTCGAGGACCGGTGTTATCTTATTGTTGTCGACCACCAGTTCGCCGCCATACCAGGTACTCACCGGCGTGAGATCGTCGGTGAGGAGCACAAGATCGGCGCGGCGTCCGCCGCCCAGGCCGCCGATTTCCTTTTCCATGCCGAAGCGGGTCGCGCCGTGCAGTGAGCCCATGGCCCAGGCCTGTTCCGGTGTCATGCCCGCCTTGACGGCCTCGCGTGTCACCCAGTCGAGACCGAACAGCAGAAGGTCGTCGGCGTCGCGGTCGTCGGTGCAGACGGCGATGCGCTTGTGGGAAGAGCCGAGCTCGGTGATCGTCTTGATCGCATGCGGCAGGCTGTGCCAGGGCGTGGTCGGCGGACCGCCACGCAGGAACAGCCAGATGCCGGCTTCGAGCATATCGTCGGCGATTTCGCGATCGATCGCTTCATGCGTGTCGGTCACGCCGGATGCCGCATAGGCGGCGACGAATTCGCGGCCATAGACGTGGCCCGAGACCGGACGGCCACGCTCCAGGGCGGCGGCGAGGATCGCATGGCTGCGCTCATCGCCCATCGCCACCTGCACGAAATCCATCTTCTCGCCGAGCGCCAGCGCCTCGGGCCATTTGTCGAAAAGTGCGGCGATCTTTTCCGGCGTCAGATCGCCGCCAGCCGTTTCCAGCTGCGGCGAGGTGGCCGGCACCGTGCTCGGTACCGTCAGGAAGATCGACAATGGCGCCCGTCGGGCATCCTCCAGCATCGCCTCGATACCGGCGACGTCCATCACGTTGCCGATCTCGTGGCTGTCGCAGAAGATCGTCGTGGTACCGTTCAGGAGTGCCGCCTCGGCATAGGCGCAGGCGGTCACCATGCTGGATTCGATATGGATATGCGGGTCGACGAGGCCTGGGGCGATGATACCGCCCCTCGCGTCATAGAGCTTCGCGCTCCCCCCACCGTAACTTCCGGCCGGCTTGACGGCGGCGATACGGCCGCCCGAGATCCAGACCTCCTTGTCGGCAAGAATACGCTCGGAATAGGTCGAGAGCACGCGCGCGCCCTGGATCACCAGATCCGGCTCACGCCGGGCGAAGGCGACGTCGGCGAGCGTTCTGGTCATGGTCGAAAGCGGCTTGACGGAAAAACGGGTCAGCTCAGTCATCGGAAATCCAATTCGAAATCAGTGATAATCGGGAATGCCGGGCATGGTGCGGAATCCGTCGATGGTGCGGAAGCGGCGCAGCCATCGACGCAGGGCGGGATATTCGTCGTGATCGATCCCGTAGTCGCGGCTGAGCGCGAAGGATGGAAAAAGCGTCAGGTCCGCAAGCGTCGGGCCGTCGCCGACGAACCATTCGAGGCGGTCGAACTGCCGGCTCGTCATGTGATCGTCCATGATGCGGAATGCCCGGCGGGCAGCAGCGCGCAACGCGGTTTCGTCGCCTGGCGTGTCGAACAATGATTGCAGGCGCGCGGCGACGGCCGGCGCCAGCGCCGTTGCCGAAAAATGCAGCCACGTGCCCGTCAGGCCAAAATCGGCGGCATTTTGAGGCAGCCAGCGTCGCGCCGGATCGTAGGCCTTGGCGAGATAGGCAAGGATCGCCTCGGTGCCGCGCAGCACGAGTTCGCCGTCTGTGAGCACCGGCATGGTACCGAGCGGATTGAGCGCCAGCATTGCGGCTTTGCGTTCTTCCGCGCCGGGAAACATATCGACCGCGATGGTCTTATGCGCGATGCCGAGCATGGAAAGGAGTAGGCGAACGCGATAGCTGCCTTCGTCCATCTCGTAATTGTAAAGCGTGATTTCCGTCATCAGGCGACCTCGGCAATGGCGGGAACCATGCTCTCGAGCTTGAAGCGCAGGCCTTCGGCCCATTGCGCGTAATGCTTCTGCTTTGCACCGGCATTAACGGCCGGCGAACCTAAAATGACGATGTGAAGCGCGGTTTTTTCGCTGGATATGACCTGGACCGCCGTCAGCAGCCTGTCGCCACCCAGAGATACGATGCCGTCGTTGCCGGCAAAGGCCGTGGGGTCTATCACGGAAAGCGCGGCGCGGACGTCATCTGCCGCGCTTTCGATATAAAGGCTGCGCACCGGCGTGACATCCGTGACGCCGCCGATGTCGGGCAGCGACGCATTCTCGGCCGTTGTCGCCCAGACGATTCCATATCGTTCCTCGGCAGAATAGGTCGGCACCTTGATCGTCTGCGGTACTTCCAGGGTCGGGTGTGCGGGAATGTAGCGACACTGTCCGGCGGTATCGTATTGCCAGCCATGATAGAGACAGGCGATGTGATCTCCCCTGACGAAGCCGAAGCTCATGCGCATGCCGCGATGCGGACAGCGGTCTTCCCACACATGCGCATTGCCGCTGTTGTCACGCCAGACGACGATCTCGCTGCCCTCGACGACCGCGCCCGCCGAAGTTCCGGGCTCGATCGACGACGATAACGCCACAGGCACCCACCCTGCTTCCAATTTCATATGCCACTCCTGCTCATGCCGCGCTTCGTTCGATATCGAGGATGATGCAATCATAGGGCCCGAGGCTGCAGGCCATTTCGAAGGCATCGACGAGATCCTGTTGTCCCCTGACGGCAAGCGTTGCCGACAGCGCGTCGCAGCTGCCGAGCTCGATTTCCAGGTCCAGCCGCTTTGCGCGATGCAAGGCAAACTCGACGAAGCTGTCGCGCACCATCTGCCCCCGGAAGGTAAAACGCGCCGCCTCAGTCATGCCGCTGACATTCCCTGGCCTGGCCTACCCGTCGCATCAAAATCGCTCACTTTGCATAAAAAATATACATGCTTCACTTTTAGGCATTCTAGCCGCGCTCCTCGCGCAAAGACAAGAGACTTTCCAAAGCTTGAGAACAGAGAGCAATCAATCTGACACCCGTTCGGCGCGATGCAACTGGCATAATTGTTGCGTCGATAACTCGGGGCCATTGGGCCGTAGCGTCAGGACGCGGTCATCCGCGCCAGTTCAAAAGGGGACAATATGATTGACTTGCGTTCACTTTCCCGTCGCGGATTTCTGAACATGAGCGCCGTTGGCGCGGCATCCCTGATGCTGCCGGCCGGCTTCGCCACGCAGGCCCGGGCGGCGGCTTCCTTTCCTGCCATCAAGGAGGAGGACGCTATCGTCGGCTTCGGCCATGTCGGCCCGATTTCCGACGAAGGATGGACCTGGGCGCATCACCAGGGCCTGCTTGCGGTCAAGGCCGCCTATCCCAAGCTCAAGAAAATTCTCGAAGTCGAGAACATTCCTTATTCGGCCGATGCTACGCGAACCTACCGCCAGTTTGTTAGCGAAGGCGCCAACATCATCTTCGATACGTCCTCGAACGGCGATTTCCTGCATGCGGTCGTCAAGCAGGCGCCCGAGGTCGCGTTCATGGAATGCGACGGCCGCGTCGATATGGACAATCTCGGCTGGTATTACCTCGCCCACTGGTACCCGACCTATGTGATCGGCGTTGCCGCCGGCCATCTGTCGAAATCCGGCAAGCTCGGCTATGTCGCGTCCTT
>JAGWJK010000190.1 GCA_028865845.1 Rhizobiaceae bacterium | reverse complement strand
CGCCCTGGATCGGGCCGGGGCGGACGATCGCCACCTCGATCACCAGATCGTAGAAGCAGCGCGGCTTCAGGCGCGGCAGCATGCTCATCTGCGCCCGGCTCTCGATCTGGAACACGCCGATCACGTCGGCGCGGCAGATCATGTCATAGACGGCCGGATCCTCGCGCGGCACGGAATAGAGGTCGAGATCGCGGCCATGATGCGCGCGGATCAGCTCGAAGGCCTTCCTGATGCAGGTCAGCATGCCAAGCGCCAGCACATCGACCTTGAGCAGTCCCGCCGTATCGAGATCGTCCTTGTCCCACTGGATGATCGTGCGCTCCTCCATGCGGGCATTCTCGACCGGCACCAGCTTGTCGAGCCGGTCGCGGGTGATGACGAAGCCGCCGACATGCTGGGTGAGATGCCGCGGAAATCCCATCAGCGTCGAGGCATGGGAGAGGACGTTCAGTGTCGTCTTGTCTTTTAGATCGAGACCGGCGATCTTCGCCTCGCGTTCGGACAAAGCTTCCGTTGACCAGCCCCAGACACCGCTTGCAAGAGCCGATTGCACATCCTCCGATAAGCCGAAGGCCTTAGCCACCTCACGGCCGGCCGAGCGGGCCCGATAACTGGTCACCGCCGCCGTCAGCCCTGCATGTTCGATCTCGTAATGCTCGTAGATGAACTGGATGACCTCTTCACGCCTCTCATGCTCAAAATCGACGTCGATATCCGGCGGCTCTTCCCGTTCCGTCGAGATGAAGCGTTCGAATAAAAGTGTCGTGATTTCCGGATTGACTTCCGTGATTCTGAGGCAATAGCAGACCAGAGAATTGGCGGCTGAACCGCGCCCCTGACAAAGGATATTCTGGCTGCGGGCATAGTCCATGATACGGCGCACCGTCAGGAAGTAGGGCTCATATTGCCGTTCGCGTATAAGGACGAGCTCATTATTGATCTGTTTGGCGACTTTTTCGGGAACTCCATCAGGATAACGCTGTTTCGCACCTTCCCACGTCAATCGTTCCAGCGTCTCCGATACAGTCTCGCCAGGAACACTTTCGTCCGGATAATTATGCTTCAGCTCATCCAGCGAAAAAGACAGCCGGCTAAAAAATTTCTGCGTATTGGCAATCGCCTTCGGGTAATCCCGGAAGAGGCGCGTCATCTCGGAGGCGCCCTTCATGTAGCGTTCGGCATTGGCGGCCAGTTTGAATCCGGCCTCAGTGATCGATACATGCTCACGGATCGAGACGACGATATCGGCAAGCGGCTTGCGTTCGGTCGCATGATAAAGCGGCTGATTGCTGGCAATCAGCCTGACCCCATTGCGGAGCGCCAGGATGGAAAGGGTGGAGAAGACCAGCCGATCCCGCCCGTCATAGGCAGGCGACAGGATCATGTGGAGCTTCCTGCCGAAACGCTGCCACAGCCGCGCCAGGCATTGCTCCAGTCTCGCCTGTTCTTCCGGCGTCTCCACGTTCTCCGCCGCGGGAGCGATCGCCAGCATCATGTCGTCGCCCCATAGTTTCAGGTCCTCTTCGTAGAGTTCGCATTCCCCTTTTTCCGCGCGCAGATTGCCGGCGCTCAACAATCGGCAGAGATGTGCCCAACCCTGACGGTTTTCCGGAAAGGCAAGGATATCGGGCGTTCCGTCGGCAAAGACCAGGCGGGCACCGGGCTGGAAGGGAACCGGCTCCAGCAGCGCCTCTTCGGGCTCGCCCCTCGCGCGGCGCTCCAGGTTTTTCTTGATAGTCTCCTTATGCGTCGCCCGAAGAAGCTTGGTATGCGCATGCGCCTTGACCACGCCGGCAACCGAATTGCGGTCGGCAATTCCAAACCCGGCAAGCTTCAGGAGGGCCGCCTGAACCACCATCTCCTCGGGATGCGATGCCCCTTCGAGAAAGGAAAAATTCGTCCGTACTCCGATCTCGAAAAAGGGTAGAGGGGCGTGAAAGCTCGGGCGCGCGTTCATGCGAAAACTCCGTGCATATACCAGTCCGGCGGCGTCGTGGTTTGGCCATAGAGCCCTTTGCGGAACAGCCAGAAACGGTGACCGCTTTCGTCTTCCACCTGGAAATAGTCGCGCGTCGGTTCCGGCTTGTCCTCGGCCCACCATTCCGCCGTCAGCCGTTCAGGCCCTTCGACCCGCCGTACCCGATGCATGATCCGCCGCCAGCGGAACTGCCGGGGAGGGCCATCGGGCACTTCGGCTGCAGAGGTCTCGATCAGCTCCGGCGTACGGAACAGACGCAACGGCCGCTCGCTACGAAAAAAGCCGGATCCGGCATCCTGTTCGCCTGTTCGCTGTCGCGACGCCAGCATGGCCATGACCGGCACCGGCCGCACCGCCCGCTCCGGAATGTGGCTTCCCTGCAGCTCGAAACCCTGCAGGCAGTCAGGCCCCAGACGCGCCGCGACCCGGTCGGCGAAGGCCGCAAGCGAAGTGCCCTGCCGATCCTCTTCGACGAAGTCGGCCTGCGCTGCATCGAAAGGCGCATGTTGCAGGACATTGAGACGGATGATCTCGAAGCCATATCCGACATCGAGATCGTCATGGATGGCGGTAAAGCGCTCCGTAAACAGCTTTGCGATCCGCTTCGGCTCCCGCAACGGCTGCGATGCACCGGCTGCAATGCGGAACACGGCGCCATCGACCCTGAACAGCAGCAATTCGAACAGACGGCCGCCGACAGCACGCGCCTCCAATCCCGGTTTCAGGGTGTCGGCAAGCTGTTGGGCGAGGAGTAGAATATCAGCCTCCGCCTGCACCGGCTCGGCAAGCCGTCGCTCCGCGGACAATTGCGCGACCGGACGGCGCGGCGAAATCGGCTCTTCGTTCAACCCGATCGCCTGGTCGAGCCGGAAAAGCAGTTGTGCACCGAAACGACGCGCCAACGGCGCCCGCGGCGCCGCCAGAAGATCCCCCACCCGCTTCAGGCCGAGCTTCTGCAAGGCAGCGATGGTTTCCTCGCCAAGCCTGAGGGAGGCAACCGGAAGCGGCGCCAACGCCTCCTCCATCGCCTCGGGAGGAATGATGCGGCTTTCGTCGAAACGGGCGACCGCCCAGGAGAGGCCGGGCGCGGAAGAGATCGCACCACGGACATCCAGCCCAAGCCGCGAAATCCTGATGAGAACATCCTCCAGCAGCGCCTCCTCGCCGCCGAAGAGATGGGCACAGCCGGTAATGTCGAGGAAAAGCCCATCCTTGCCGTCGATCGCCACCAGCGGCGTATAACGATCGCACCAGTCGGCAATCGCCTCCAGCAGCTTGCGATCGGCGACCGGATCCTCCTCGACGATATCGAGAGTAGGGCAGATCGCCTTCGCCTCGGCAACACCTTGATTAAGCTTCAGCCCGATCGTCTCCGCCCGCTCGTTGAGCGCGGTCAGCCGCATGGCATTGTTCAGCTTTCCAACGCAGGCAAGCGGCGGCGCCTCAAACCGGCCGCCGGCCATACGCCAGGACAGTCCCCAGTGTTTTCGGGCAATCCGGTCGGTCGGCAGATGCGGGAAGGTCAGCGCCAGAATGCGCTGAGAACTCGCCGGGAAAGGCAGGGCGCTCAAGGTCGAGGACGGGGGCAAAGCGGCGGTCATGGGCATTCCACTCCAGGGTAATGGAAAAGGGTGCCGGGTTGCGGCTCTTTTCCAGGGTGAGACGAAAGGCCGGATGACCGATGCTGCCGCCAAGCATCGATCCGTCCGGGAGGGGCCGCGCCAGAGCCGGCGCGGGTTCGACGGAAAAACGGAAGAGGGCGCTGCTTGCCTCCTCTTCGCCCGCCTGCCGCAACAGGAATAAGGGTCGCCCCGCGGCCTTGGCCCTAAGCGAAAGCCGCCGGCTTTCCGTGAGCCCGAACCGGGCCGGATTGCCGCGCACCTCCAGAATGACGACCGTAAAGGCCGCGCTCGCCAGCGCCGTCTCCGCCAGCCACAGCGCCTCTTCCAGCTTGCGCGGCGAGGCCTGCAGAAAACCGGCCGGCTCCAATCCGAAATCCCTGAGCCCGACCGCGTAAGGCAGACCCGCCTCCATCGCAGCGACCGTATCGCCGATCCAGAGAACCGGGGATACGGCCGCGGTTTTGCCGGCGGCGTTCGCTCCAAGCCGCGCAGCAAGAGCAAGCGTGAAACCGCTCGCCGCACCCGCATCGCGCAGGCTGAGCGAACGGATTTCGGTCAACGCATCGAGCGGCACCCCGCCTTGCATCGCCTCGTCAAGATCGGCAACGCCGGTCGCAAGCGGCGGGCGTTGAATTGCATGTCCCGGAACAGTATCGGGGCTTGCCGCCAGCGCATCATGCTCGGCTGCAGCCAGAGCCGGTATCGGCCTGCCTTCCAATCGGGCGATGGTTTCGCGCAGGGCAAAAAGCATTTCCCGCGCCACGGCAGCCTCAGCCATGACGTTAGCTCCAGATCAATTATGTTCCTGTTATGTTCTTATGGATTCCAGAGGCCGAAAGAAGAGTCAACAGCAATTTATGAGAAAATATTCCTTTGCCTGATTCCACACTCGAAAAACCGAAACAAAGGCTCTATATGACGGCTGGAACATACCGCTGGCAGCCGGCTTGCTGAAAGCGGACAAGACGCTCCCAGATCGGGGAGCGGGAGTGGCCTCTTAGCGTTGCAGCGACCCGGGCGCTCCAGGAAGGAAGCATTCATGGCCCGCATTGACCAGAGCGAGGATTGGCGGGACCGCCATGCCCCGACCATCAGCACATTCGAATCGCTGGCAATGGAGGCCTACAGCCACCTGCCGGACGAATTCCGCTCGCTGACCGGCAACCTCATCATCTTGATCGAAGATTTTCCGGATGACGACGTGTTCGAAGACATGGCGCTGGAAACGCCGTTCGACCTGCTCGGCCTCTTCGAAGGACGCGGTATTTCCGAGCGTTTTACCGCCCAGACCGGCGAAATGCCGAACAAGATCCGGCTCTATCGCCGGCCGATCATCGACTATTGGGCGGAAAACGAGGAAACACTCGGTGACATCATCACCCATGTCCTGATCCACGAGATCGGCCACCATTTCGGCCTGAGCGACGAGGATATGGAGCGCATCGAGGAAAGCGCCGAAGAGGCGACGGATCGCTGATCAGACGATCCTTCTACCTTACTGCTCCGAAAGCTTCATCTCCGGATCGTAATCCTTGCCCTCTACCTCTTTGACCACCGCCTGGCCGCATTGCATCACGCCGGTTGCGGCGTTGAAGGCGTAGGTCGGCGAGCCCGAGAGTTCCCAGCCCTTGTTGAGGGCGGCCGAAACCTTGTGGCAGAAAGAGGAATCGTCGGGGCCGCTGAGGAAGCGATAGAGTTTCATGAAACGGTCTTTCGTCGTGCAATGGAACGCTCTGCGATCAGCTCGGCTTTATGGACCAGTCTTTCCGCCTGGACAAGATGCAGCCGCTCGACCATGCGGCCGTTCAGATTGACGACATTGAGATTGGCGGCGGCTGGATCGGCGAAGGCGGCGATCACGGCCTTCGCCTCGGCAAGGGCGGCTTCATCGGGTCCGAAATGCCGGTTGGCAGCCTCGATTTGGTTCGGATGGATCAGCATCTTGCCGGCAAATCCCATGGCGCGGCCTTGCGCGCACTCGGCATCGAACTGCTCCTGATCCCTGAAATCGTTGAAAACGCTGTCGATGGCGTCAAGTCCGTAGGCGCTGACGGCGAGGATCACCTGCATCAGCCAGGGCACGAGATAGGCGCGATCCGGCTGCGGCAACACCCCGGTTTCCTTGCGCAGGTCGTTGAGGCCGACGACGAAGCAATCGAGCCTGCTGCCGGCCGTGCGGCCGGCCTCGGCGATGGCGGCGGCATTGAGGATGCCGCGCGGCGTCTCGATCATCGCGAAGATGCGCAGGCTTTCCGGAGCGTCCGCTTCCGCAAGCCTGTCACCGATCATCATCACGTCCTGCGGTTCATCGACCTTGGGCAGCAGCACGGCGTCGGGTTCGAGCGCCAGGACGAGCTCCAGATCGTCGGAGCCGAAACCGGAAGCGAGGCTGTTGATGCGGATGATCCGTTCCTTGCCGGTAAGCGGCGGCCCCGCGAAAAAATCGCGCAGATTGCCGCGCGCCTCGGCCTTCTTCTCCGGAGCTACGGAATCCTCGAGATCGAAAATCACCGCATCGCAATCGAGATCGCGGCTTTTCTCCAGGGCGCGGCTGTTGATGGCGGGCACTGACAGCACCGAGCGGCGCAGGCAGATGGAACGGGGAGGGGCTGTTCGGCTCATCATTCAGTTTTGACGCGCTTTGACTCGGCAGGCAAGACAACAAAAAGCCATGCTCCTCTTGCACTGAGGCCGACAGAGGACCACATTGCCATGTACAGAAAGGTCTCGACCATGCAGAACATACGCACACTGTTCCTGGCACTTGCCGGCATCACCGCCTTTGCGGCACTGGCTCTGTTTACCGTTTCGCTTACGCTCGCCGTCGGCGGCATTCTTACCGTTCTCATGATCGGCCGCGCGCTTTCGCTGCGCATGAAGCCGGTCCCGGTGCGCGCCAAGGCGAACGGCCAGCGCGAAATGCGCGTCTGGAACGACGGCCGCGGCACCATCATCGACCTCTGAGATCGGAGCGAGCGGCAGGATCGCCGTTTGCGAAGACTTCTGCCCGCGCGATCTCCTGATCGCGCAACTGCGGCCGATACGCCCAGCCTGGAGCGATTCCAAGATTCCCCTTCATTTTTGGGCGGATTTGCTCTATTGGCAGGTTAATTCGTTTAAAAACGAAAATTTGAAGGCAGGACCCCCATGGACAAGTTCGTGAAGTTAACCGGTGTTGCAGCGCCGCTCCCGGTCGTCAATGTCGACACCGACATGATCATCCCGAAGGATTATCTGAAGACCATCAAGCGCACCGGTCTCGGCACGGGATTGTTTGCAGAAGCCCGCTACAACGAAGACGGCTCGCCGAACCCTGATTTCGTGCTGAACAAGCCGGCCTACCAGAACGCCAAGATCCTCGTCGCCGGCGATAACTTCGGTTGCGGCTCCTCGCGCGAACACGCGCCATGGGCTTTGCTCGATTTCGGCATCCGCTGCGTTATCTCCACCAGCTTCGCCGACATCTTCTACAACAACTGCTTCAAGAACGGCATTCTGCCGATCAAGGTCAGCCACGAAGACCTCGACAAGCTGATGGATGACGCATCGCGCGGCTCCAACGCCATTCTGACGGTCGATCTGGAAAACCTCGAGATCACCGGCCCGGACGGCGGCACGCTGAAGTTCGAGCTCGACGAATTCAAGCGTCATTGCCTGCTGAACGGCCTCGATGACATTGGCCTGACGCTGGAAAAGTCGAAGTCGATCGACACCTTCGAAAAGTCGAACGCCGCATCGCGCCCCTGGGCTG
>JAGWJK010000189.1 GCA_028865845.1 Rhizobiaceae bacterium | reverse complement strand
GATTCCGGTTCGACCCGCCAGAATACCCGCGCAATGGTCTATGATGCTTCGGATCTCGCAAACCTGAAGCTGGTGCACGAATATGTCGTGCCGCTGCCGGTCTTCAAGGACGACAAGGGCAAGACGGTCGTTGCCGCACAGAGCGAAATCGTTGCCCTGTCGCCGCAATCCTTCCTGATGCTGGCTCGTGACAGCGGCAATGGTTATGGCCAGAAGGGTGAAAAGTCGCTCTATCGCAGCATCGACATTGTCGACGTTTCGGCTGCGACCGATATTCATGGCACGGCATTCGACGCCGACAAGCCGGTTGCGCCCAAGGGTGTGGTCGATCCGTCCGTGAAGCCGGCCATCGTCAGCCAGTTCATCGACATTAACGATAGCGCCGATCTCGCTCGCTTCGGCCTCCACAATGGCGCGCCGAACGACCGCAACAACCTGTCGGAAAAGTGGGAAGCCGTCTCCTACGTCAGCGTTCTCGATCCGAAGCTGCCGGACGACTATTTCCTCTTTGTCGCCAACGACAACGACTTCCTGACCCAGGATGGCTACCAGGTCGGTGCTGCCTACAAGGGCGACGGCGGGGCTGACGTCGACACCATGTTCCAGGTATTCCAGGTAACCATTCCTGGCCTGTCGGCTAAGTAACATCCTTTAGAGGTCGGGGAACGCGGTCAGCCGCGTTTCCCGGCGTTATCCTGCCCTCAGGAACCTGATCGCCTCGTCGCGTCGGAAGAGATAGAGCAGGGTGCGTATCGCCATGCCGCGCTCACCGGTGAGATCCGGATCACGCTCGATCAGATAGGCGGCATCCTTGCGGGCGATTTCCAGAAGATCGGCATGCGCCTCGAGGCTCGCAATGCGGAATCCCGGCGTGCCCGACTGGCGCGTACCGAGCAATTCGCCTTCTCCGCGCAGCTTCAGGTCCTCTTCGGCGATGCGAAAGCCGTCTTCGGTATCGCGCATGATCGACAGACGCGCATGTCCCGTCTCTCCCAGCGGACCTTTGTAAAGCAGAATGCAGGTCGACGCTTCGTCACCGCGTCCGACGCGGCCGCGTAACTGGTGCAATTGCGCTAGGCCGAAGCGCTCGGCATGCTCGATCACCATGATCGTCGCATCCGGCACGTCCACGCCGACCTCGACGACGGTGGTGGCCACCAGGAGGCGAATTTCGCCGTTCTTGAAGGCCATCATCACCGCGTCTTTTTCTGGTCCGCTCATCCGGCCGTGTATCAGGCCGATTCCAGGACCGAGAGCCTTCGTCAGCGTCGCATGCCGTTCTTCCGCGGACATGAGATCGGATTCTTCGGATCCCTCGACAAGCGGACAAATCCAATAGGCTTTTTTGCCATCGGCGAGGGCCGAATGCAGCCGGGAGACGATCTCGCCGGTGCGCTCGTTCGGGATGGTAATCGTCTGGATCGGTTTGCGCCCGGCGGGCTTCTCCGTCAGCTTCGAGACATCCATGTCGCCGAAGGCCGCGAGGACCAGGGTGCGCGGGATCGGCGTCGCTGTCATCACCAGCATGTGCGGCGAGATACCCTTCGCCGTCAGCCGCAGGCGCTGGTGAACGCCGAACCGATGCTGCTCGTCGACCACGGCCAGCATCAGATTGGCGTAGGAGACGTTATCCTGGAACAGCGCATGCGTGCCGATGACGATCTGCGCCTCTCCCGATGCGATGCGCTCGAGAATGGCGTCGCGCTCGCGACCCTTGGTGCGACCGGTCAAGACCTCCACGGAAAGATTGGCGCTTGCCGCGAATTTCGAAATGGTCGCGTGGTGCTGGCGCGCCAGGATTTCCGTCGGCGCCATCAGCACTGCCTGGCCGCCGCTTTCGATGACGGCGGCAATCGCCATCAATGCCACCAGCGTCTTGCCGGCGCCGACATCGCCCTGCAGCAGGCGCAGCATGCGCTCCGTTCCGGCCATGTCCTTCAGAATATCCGCGATTGCTTCCGTCTGGCTTCTCGTCATCGAAAAGGGAAGCGATTCCAATATTTTCCGGCTGACCGCTCCAGTCGGGTGCACGGGCTGCCCCGCAACCTTGCGCAGCCGCTGGCGGACGAGCGACAGCGACAGTTGCCCGGCGAGAAATTCGTCATAGGCAAGCCTGCGGCGGGCAGGCGCCTGCAGATCTATATCCGTCGCGTCGCGCGGCGCATGCAGCATGCGGAAGCTTTCCGACAACGAGGGAAAGCCTTGTTTTTGCAGGAGCGCGGCATCGTCCCATTCCGGCAACTCCGGCAATCGCGTCAGGGCCGAGTCGATGGTCTTGCGCAGGAATTTCAACATCAGCCCTGCGGTCAACGGATAGACAGGCTCCACGAGGGGCAGGTTTTCCCCCTCGCTCTCGCGCACGATATAATCCGGATGCACCATCGACGGGCGACCGTTGAACCAGTCGACCTTGCCGCTAACCGTGACCATCTCGTCGAGTGGCAGTTGCTTTTCCAACCATTGTGCCTTGCCGCGAAAAAACACGAGACCAAGTTCTCCGGTCTGGTCATGCAGGAAGACGCGATAGGGGATGTTGCTGCGGCCGCTGGGCGGCGGTTGGTGACGATCGACGCGGCCGGTAATGGTAACGATCGCACCTTGCGGCGCTCGCGCGATGCCGGGCTGCTCCCGCCGGTCGATCAGGGAATGCGGTGCATGGAATAGCAGGTCGACGACGCGGCAATCGTCGACCGTTTCGCGATCGAGCAGCTTCACCAGGAGATCGGCGACCTTCGGCCCGACGCCGGGCAGCGAAGAGACGGAGGCGAACAACGGATCGAGGATGGCGGGACGCATGGCCGGCAAAATGCGACGGCAGGGGTGCGCTTGGCAAGGCCGAATGGCCGGAGAGTTCAGCCGAACGCGGATGCTCCCCGGAAAATTGCATCGGAAACGCTTTTTTCAGAAAAACCGGTTCCCACCTTTCAGGACGATGTTTTATAGAGACGCAGCAATAGGAAGGTTTCGAAAAATGACTGGGCTGACACTCAGCAGTGCCGATCTCGACCCGCGCCGTCGGCGTATTCTGTTTCGCTGCTGGCACCGCGGCATCCGCGAGATGGATCTTGTTTTCGGCCAGTTCGCCGACAACGAGCTGCCGGGGCTTAGCGAACCGGAACTCGATGAATTCGAGCGCATCATGGCCGAGGAAGACAACGACCTCGTCAAATGGATACTCGGGACACTGCCGGTGCCGGAGCATCTTCAGACACCGCTGTTTGCCCGCCTCGCTGGGTATCGGCCCGATTTCGAACAGGTTGCGGAACGGTTCGGAATAACGAAATGATCCCTGGTTTCGACGCAAAGAAACTGATCGCGACGCGCGAGCCGCTGACGATCGGCCATGTGCCTGGCGGCATGGAGCCCTTCCTTGTGGCTGAGCTGGCAAAGACCGGGCAGCCGGTCGCCTACGTCATGTCCGATGGCCAGCACATGGCCGATGTCGAGCAGATGCTCGGTTTCATCGCGCCTGAAATTCCGGTTCTGACGCTGCCGGCCTGGGATTGCCTTCCCTATGACCGCGTCTCGCCGAGTTCGGATACGTCGGCGCGTCGTCTGGCGGCGCTGAGCGGTTTGATCGCGCATCATCGCAAGCCGCACGCCGCGATCGTGCTGGTCACCGTCAACGCCATGCTGCAGAAGGTGGCGCCGCAGGACGTCATCGAAAGCCTGGCGTTTTCAGCCCGTCCGGGCAATCAGGTTCGCATGGACGACATTGCCAGCCGTTTGGAGCGCAACGGCTTCGACCGGGTGGCCACCGTCCGCGAAGTTGGCGAGTATGCCGTGCGCGGCGGTATCCTCGATGTCTTCGTGCCGGGCTCGGAAGAGCCCGTGCGCCTCGATTTCTTCGGCGATACGCTGGAAAGCATCCGCAGTTTCGATCCGGCCAGCCAGCGCACCACCGGACAGGTCCGCTCCCTCGATCTCAATCCTATGAGCGAGGTGACGCTGACGCCGGATACGATCAGCCGCTTCCGCAAGAACTATCTCTCTTCGTTCGGTGCCGCGACGCGTGACGACGCGCTCTATCTCGCCGTCTCCGAGGGCCGGCGTTACGCGGGCATGGAACACTGGCTGCCGCTATTCTACGAAAAGCTCGAGACGGTCTTCGACTATCTCAAGGGTTTCAAGCTCGTAACCGACCACACGGTTCGCGAAGCGGCGGAAGAGCGCTCGAAGCTGGTTTTCGATTATTATGATGCCCGCCTGAATTCGGGGCAGCCGGCCAAGGGCCAGATGGCGCAGGGCACGCCTTACAAGCCGGTGACGCCGGGTCAGCTCTATCTCGACGGCACCACTTTCGGCAGGGCGCTCGACGCGTTCGACGCCATGCGGATCTCGCCGTTTAACGAGCACGAAGGCGAGGCGCGCCGCGTCGTCAGCCTGGATGCCCGGCAGGGCCCGCGTTGGGCGCGCTCCTCGACCGACAGCGCCGAGAGCGAGCGCGTCAACGTCTTCGATGCGGTAGTAAAGCATATCGCCGATCGCCGCGCCGCGGGCGGCAAGGTGATGATAACAGCCTGGACGGAAGGGTCGCTCGACCGTCTGCTTCAGGTTCTTGCCGAACACGGTCTCGCCCGCGTCAAGACCATCGAGGCTTTCAAGGATCTCTCGACGCTGGCAAAGGGCGAGGCGGCCGCGGCCGTGCTCAGCCTGGAAGCGGGTTTCGAAGCCGGCGATCTCGTCGTCATCGGCGAGCAGGATATTTTGGGCGATCGCATGGTGCGCCGCTCGAAGCGCCGCAAGCGCGCTGCCGACTTCATTTCGGAAGTCGCAGGCCTCGATGAAGGCTCGATCGTCGTCCATGCCGAACACGGCATCGGCCGTTTCGTCGGCCTCAGGACGATCGAAGCGGCGGGTGCGCCGCACGCCTGCCTGGAGCTGCGCTACGCCGACGACGCAAAACTGTTCCTGCCGGTCGAAAATATCGATCTCCTGTCGCGTTATGGCGGCGAGGGGACCGAGGCGCAGCTTGACAAGCTCGGTGGCGGCGCATGGCAGATGCGCAAGGCCAAGCTCAAGAAGCGTCTGCTGGACATGGCCGGCGCACTTATCCGTGTCGCCGCCGAACGCCTGACGCGGCATGCGCCGGTATTGAGTACGCCTGACGGACTTTATGACGAATTCGCCGCGCGTTTCCCCTATGACGAAACCGAAGACCAGATGAATGCCATCGACGCCGTGCGCGACGATCTCGGCGCCGGTCGGCCGATGGATCGCCTCATCTGCGGTGATGTCGGTTTTGGCAAGACCGAGGTGGCGCTGCGTGCCGCCTTCGTGGCGGCGATGAATGGCGTGCAGGTCGCGGTGGTAGTGCCGACGACGCTGCTCGCCCGCCAGCACTTCAAGACCTTCTCCGAGCGCTTCCGCGGCCTTCCGATCCGCGTGCAACAGGCATCGCGTCTCGTCGGTTCCAAGGAGCTGGCGCTGACCAAAAAGGAAGTGGCCGATGGCAAGACCGACGTCGTCGTCGGAACGCATGCGCTGCTCGGGGCAGGCATCCAATTTGCCAATCTTGGCCTGCTGATCATCGATGAAGAGCAGCATTTCGGCGTCAAGCACAAGGAACGGCTGAAAGAACTGAAGAGTGACGTGCATGTGTTGACGCTGTCGGCAACGCCGATCCCGCGCACGTTGCAGCTCGCCATGACCGGCGTGCGCGAACTGTCGCTGATCACCACGCCGCCCGTCGACCGCATGGCTGTGCGCACCTTCATCTCGCCCTTCGATTCGCTGGTCATCCGCGAAACGTTGATGCGCGAGCACTATCGCGGCGGCCAGAGCTTCTACGTCTGTCCGCGCCTCGCCGATCTCGCCGACGTGCAGGCCTTCCTGCAGTCCGATGTCCCCGAGCTGAAGGTCGCCGTCGCGCACGGACAGATGCCGGCCGGCGAGCTCGAAGACATCATGAATGCCTTCTACGAAGGTCGGTATGACGTCCTGCTCTCGACGACGATCGTCGAATCCGGCCTCGACGTGCCGACGGCGAATACGCTGATCGTCCATCGCGCCGATATGTTCGGTCTCGCCCAGCTTTATCAGCTGCGCGGTCGCGTCGGCCGCTCGAAAGTGCGTGCGTTCGCGCTCTTCACGCTGCCGGTCAACAAGGTGCTGACGACGACGGCCGAGCGCCGCCTCAAGGTGCTGCAGTCGCTGGACACGCTCGGTGCCGGCTTCCAGCTCGCCAGCCACGACCTCGATATTCGCGGCGCCGGCAATCTGCTCGGCGAGGAACAATCCGGCCACATCAAGGAAGTCGGCTTCGAGCTTTATCAGCAGATGCTCGAAGAGGCCGTCGCCGAAGTCAAGGGCGTCGACGAAATTCAGGATACCGGCTGGTCGCCGCAGATTTCGGTCGGAACGCCGGTCATGATCCCCGACGCCTATGTGCCGGACCTGCATCTGCGCATGGCGCTCTATCGTCGCCTGGGCGAGATCACCGAGATCAAGGAAATCGACGGTTTCGGCGCCGAAATGATCGACCGCTTCGGCCCGATGCCGATCGAGGTGCAGCATCTGCTCAAGATCGTCTACATTAAGTCGCTCTGCCGTATTGCCAATGTCGAAAAGCTCGATGCCGGCCCGAAGGGCGTCGTCGTGCAGTTCCGAAACAAGGAATTCCCCAATCCCGGCAATCTCGTCGGCTATATCGCCAAGCAGGGCACAATGGCGAAGATCCGTCCGGACCACAGCGTCTTCCTGACCCGCGACCTGCCGACACCGGAAAAGCGCCTGCAGGGGGCCGCTGTCATCATGACGCAGCTGGCGGAGTTGGCAAAATAAAGCGGTGCCTCCGGCCTGTTGGTAGAGGAGGATAGGCACCGTGCCCGGGTGGTAGTCATCAGCCATATCTCGCTCGCTGCTGCGATCGAGATATGGGAGGTGCGTAACCCGCGAAGCTCTTCCAGCTGTCAGACTTCCGCCAGGGGATCGGATGCGGGCGTGTGGCGGATGATGTTGAAGCCCTCTTCTTCCGTCGGGGCGATGAAATAGCTGGTAATCTGATCGAACTCCGCATCCGAAGCCGCAAAATCATGCGTTCCGGCTGCGTTACGTGCCCGAAGGCGTGCCTTGCAGACTTCGGCGGGGACATCGAGGAAGTGCAGGCGGTGATCGACGCCGTTCTGCTCGACGAGAGTTTTCATCCACGCACGGATGCCCGGTGTATTTGCCGGAAAGTCCAGCACCACCGATATTCCTATTCGCAAAAGAGCCTCGATATGCGGGCTAACCGCCTCACGCAGTCGTCGCGAATAGCGGATGTAGTCGCCAACGTCCTTCATCTCGGGATCATAAAGGCGGCTCAGCCACCAGTCCTCGCTGATGACGATCGTTGAGGGTTTCCGGCTCA
>JAGWJK010001324.1 GCA_028865845.1 Rhizobiaceae bacterium | reverse complement strand
CGATATCGGCTTTGCCGAAGGCTTCATTCAAGGCGAATGGACGACGCCCGATCTGACAGCGGTCATCCGTTTCGCAGCACGCAACAGCGACGCCCTCGCGCCGGCGATCCATGGCAACAGCCTGATGCGGCTCGCCTATCGCCTTCGTCATGCCTTCAATGCCAACACCAAGCGCGGCAGCCGAAAGAATATCGAGGCGCACTACGATCTCGGAAATGATTTCTACCGGCAGTGGCTTGATCCGTCGATGCTCTATTCCTCCGCCATATGGGACGAGACGACGCCGACATTGGAAGCAGCGCAGGCGCGGAAGCTTGAAAGAATTCGCGAGAAACTTGGCCTGAGTGGCGGCGAGACCGTGTTGGAAATCGGCTGCGGGTGGGGCGCTCTTGCCGCAGACCTGGCCGTCGAAGCCAAGGCGCGTGTGACCGGTATCACCCTCTCGACCTCGCAATTGGCCTGGGCCAAGGCGAAAGCCTTGGAAAGCGGCAAGTCCGATGACATTGATCTTCGGCTACAGGATTACCGCGACACCGAGGGGAAATTCGATCGCATCGTATCGATCGAAATGTTCGAAGCGGTGGGAGAGGCCTATTGGCCGGGCTATTTTCAGATGCTGAAACGCTGCCTGAACGACGCCGGCAGTGCGGTGTTGCAGATCATCTCCATCGAAGAGAAGCGCTTCGAGGACTATCGCCACGGCACGGATTTCATCCAGAAATATATCTTCCCGGGTGGCTTCCTACCATCGGATTCGGCGCTGCGGATCGAAATCGCCAAGGCGGGTCTTGTGCTGAAGGAGGTCGAGCACTTCGGCAGATCCTATGCCCGGACGCTCGCCGAATGGCGCCATCGCTTCAGGACGCACTGGCCAGCAATCGCAGCACTCGGCTTCGACGAGCGCTTCCGCCGGCTTTGGGATTATTACCTCTGCTATTGCGAGGCAGGTTTCGAGGAGGGCTCGATCAATGTCGGGCTCTATACGATCGAGCATGCGGGCCACTGACATCAACCCTTGAGAGGCAAGGCATCGCCATGAACACGTCTACGGCCTGTACAACGCTTTTCATGCTGGCACTTGCGAGCGTCGTCCACGCGGCCGAGATCGATGGGCAGTGGGCTCGCGGTGACGGCAATGCGCGGGTGAGGATCGCCAGTTGCGGCGCCAATATCTGTGCGACCAATACCTGGATCAAACCGGGCACGCCGAGCGAAAAGGCGGGGGACGTGTTGGTGATGACGATCAAGCCGGCCGCGAAAGGCCAATATTCGGGATCGGCCTTCGATCCCCAACGCAATCTGAATTACCAGATCAGCCTGACGGTCAATGGCGATACCATGGTCACCAAGGGCTGCATGCTCGCCGGCCTTCTCTGCAAGGATGTCGGCTGGACGCGCATCAAATGATCGGCGGCCAACGAAATCGATCGAGCGGGTGCTCCCCATGAAAATCTATGTCACTGCCTATGCCGTCACGCTTGTCGTGTTTCTGGCGATCGAT
>JAGWJK010001323.1 GCA_028865845.1 Rhizobiaceae bacterium | reverse complement strand
TTGTCGAACAATGTACGGATCAGCGTGTCGATGTGTTCGGCGGCACTCTGGACGATGCGCCGCCCCGCCGCGTCACCCTGATCGGCATGACGCATCACCATCGGCGCCAGGGCCGCATAATCCGTAGCCGAAGAGCGATCCATCCAGGCCACCGCCTCCATGGGCTCGTTCTGGAAGCGCTGCATGATTTCGGCAACCAATGCCGTTTTCTCGTAGCGGCCGTCATGCGCGCGCAGGGCGAGCTGCACCGCCTTCAGGCCGAGGAACGCGCCACTGCCTTCGTCGGATATCGGAAAGCCATAGCCGCCGACCCGCAGATTGCGGCCTTCGGAAAAGCCGAGACCGATCGATCCGGTTCCGGCGATCACGATCGCCCCGTCGCGGCCGGAATGCGCTCCCAGGCACGCACCCTCGCCGTCGCTAACGAAATCGATACTCGCGAAAGGATGCTCTATCGCCCGCAACGCCTGGAGCGCACCCTTGCGCCCTATGCCCGCAAGACCGACACCGGCATATATCCGCGCGATTTCCGATGCGCCGAAACCCGCCTCCTCGATGGCCGCACCGAAGGCTCTGGCAATCGAGGCCCATGCCTCTTCTATGCCGAGCCGCGTCGTTGCCGGGCCGGAAAGGCCGGAACCGATCACGGTCCCGGTTTCGTCCTCGATCCGCGCGCGGCACCCGGTGCCGCCGCCGTCGATGCCGAGGAAATAGCTTGGCATCCCCATGTTTGCGCTCATGATGTCAGCCGCTCGATATCGGCGCCGCAGAGACGCAGCTTGCGATCCAGTTGCTCGTAGCCGCGATCGAGATGATAGACGCGGTTGACGATGGTTTCCCCCTCCGAAACCAGCGCCGCCAGTACCAGGCAGACGGATGCGCGCAGATCGGTTGCCATCACTTGCGCGCTCTTCAGCGGCGCACCGCCACGCACCAGGGCCGTCGTACCCTGCAGCGTGATATTGGCACCGAGGCGGATCAGTTCCGGCACATGCATGAAGCGATTTTCGAAAACGGTCTCGCGGATCAACGAAGCGCCATCGGCACAACAGGCCAGCGCCATGAACTGCGCCTGCAGGTCTGTCGGAAAGCCGGGATAGGGTTCGGTCGTCAGATCGGCGCCCTTCAGCGGCCCGTTGCGGGAAACGACGAGGCCGCGGTCGCTCGGCCAGACGCTGACACCCATGGCCTCCAGCGCCTGCACCACCGAGGCCAGGTTCTCCAGCCGGGCGTGGATCAGCTCAAGCTGGCCGCCGGTGATGGCGGCCGCGACCGCATAGGTACCTGCCTCGATCCGATCCGGAATGCCATGATGTTTGGCGGGCCGCCAGCTGGTGTCGCCGTCGATCAGGATGCGATGGGTGCCGGCGCCCTCGATTCGGGCGCCCATGGCAATGAGGCATGCGGCGAGATCGGCAACCTCCGGCTCGCGCGCCGCATTCAGGATTTCCGTCTCTCCCTTGGCGGCGCAAGCGGCCATCATCGCCGTCTCGGTCGCGCCG
>JAGWJK010001322.1 GCA_028865845.1 Rhizobiaceae bacterium | reverse complement strand
GGTCCGATGAATGTGCTCATCAAAGAGCGTTTGGTGGCTATCCACCGATGAATTTCCCGCGCAAAACCGGAAATTCAGATATCCAGTATGGGAGCAGAAGCACTGTAGACGGCGGATGACGGCCGCTTATGGCGCCTAGTACTCGAGGCGGCTGCCTATGCGGCGACTCTATCCCGTCAACACTTCTACCCTAATATGCGTTGTATGTTTTATCTGTCACAATAGCAAGGGGAAAGCCAAGTATGCCATAATATTGATGGATTCCTCGGCTGAGGAAGACGCGGGGATCGGATTTACGATTCGCCTCGCGGTTCCGTCATGTCGGGCAACATCGCATACCAGCGGTTTTCCCGTCACCTTCGAGACTTCAAAAACAACATCGAAGCAAATATGGGACGCGGTGGGCAGTTGGTAAAGGGTTGGCAGCATGCGGCGGATAATGGTGTGAAGGCTTTGCGGATTGCGGCAGCGGCCTTCGCGGTGACGGCTCTTTCAGTTCTCTCCTCGGTTGCGCCCGTCATGGCTGCAGCCGATCCGGTGCTTGCCTATGGCGCCCGCATCGCCGGCGACGATGCCCGCACCCGCATCGTCATCGACATGGATCGTGAGCCGACCTTTTCCGTGCACTATCTCGACAATCCCGTCCGCGTCGTCGTCGACCTGCCGGCGACCGCCTTCGGCTTTCCGGCGGCGAGCCTCAAGCCGACGGGACTGTTCAAGGATATCCGCTACGGAACCATGGATGAAGACAGCGCCCGCATCGTGCTGACGGCGACAAAGCCGGTGAAGCTGGTGATGGCGAAGGTGCAGCCCGACGAAAGCGGCAAGGGGCAGCGCCTTGTGCTCGACGCCGAAATGCTTCCAGCGGCACAGTTTGCCGACCTCATCAAGCAGCAGACCTGGACCAGCGATGACACCACTAAGGATGTCGGCCCCGTCGCTCCCGTTGAGAAGGCCAATCCCAGCGATTTCCTCGTCGCCGTCGATGCCGGGCACGGCGGCATCGACACGGGTGCGACCGCGAGCGACGGCGTGACACAGGAAAAGCAGATCACCCTCGCCTTCGCAAAACTGCTGGCCGACAAGCTCAACGAGCAGCCCGGCATCAAGGCATTCCTGACGCGTGACAAGGACGAATATCTGTCCCTCTCCGAACGGGTGACCATCGCCCGGCAGAATCACGCCTCGCTGTTCATTTCGCTGCATGCCGATACGCTGAAGCAGAAGGATATTCGCGGCGCCACCGTCTACACCATCTCCGATAAGGCCTCGGATAAACTCGCCGGCGAAGTCGCCGACCGCGAAAACAATTCCGATCAGCTTGCCGGCGCCGAAACCCAGGCGCAGCCCGCTGCCGTCGCCGACATCCTGATGGATCTGACGCGACGCGAGACGCAGGCCTTTTCGATTTCGCTGGCGCAGGATGTGATGTCGTCCTTCAACGGCCAGATCGCGATGATCAACAATCCGCATCGCCACGCCGGATTTCGCGTGCTGCAGGC
>JAGWJK010001321.1 GCA_028865845.1 Rhizobiaceae bacterium | reverse complement strand
TTCCCGACTGATCTCTACATGGCCGAGGGCGTAACCTCCACGCGACCGGGAACCACGCTCCGCCTGGAAGGACGCGATGGCGCCAGCATCGAAGATCTGATCGACGACCAGGTGGCCGTCGTCCTCGTCAATCACGTCAACTACAAGTCCGCCGAGCTGCGCGACATGGTCGCCCTGACCCAGAAGATCCATGAGGCGGGTGCCCTGGTGATCTGGGATCTCTGCCACAGCGCCGGCGCTCTGCCCGTCGATCTCGACGGTGCTAATGCCGATTTCGCCGTCGGCTGCACCTACAAATTTCTGAACGGCGGCCCCGGCGCCCCGGCTTTCATCTATGCCGCGCATCGCCATCATGCCTTGGTCACCCAGCCGCTCAGCGGCTGGTGGAGCCACGCCCGTCCGTTTGCCTTCGAGCAGAATTATGCCGGCAGCGAAGGCATTGCGCGCTTCCTGTGCGGCACGCAGCCGATCCTATCGCTGCGGGCGCTGAAAGGCGTGCTTAGCGTGTGGGACGAAGTAGATATGAACGCGCTTCGCAAGAAGAGCATCGCGTTGACCGACCTCTTCATCCAGCTGGTCGAGGCCAGATGCGGCGAATACGGCGTCGTGCTCGAAACCACACGCAATAGTGACAAGCGCGGCAGCCAGGTCTCGTTCACCCACAGCAACAGCTACGCGGTGATGCAGGCGTTGATCGAGCGCGGCGTCATCGGCGACTTCCGCGCGCCCGCTACCTTGCGCTTCGGCTTCACGCCGCTTTATGTCGGCTACCGCGATGTCTGGCAGGCTGTCGAGGTGTTGGAAGACATCCTGCGGAGTGGATCGTGGAAGGAAGAGCGCTTTGCCGTGCGGTCGACCGTGACCTGATACGGGCACTGTGTGATACCGAGGATCGGACGATGAGCCATTTCAGAATTACCGACTGGGACAACGCCTATACCAACGACGCGCATATCGCAGGCGGCGATCGCTGGCCGGCAGCCTGGGTCGAGCCGGCGCAGAGCTTCCGCGATCGGCTTTCGGGCGCCGGGCACGCTAAGCTGGATATCGCCTATGGGCCTGGAGCGCGCAATCGTCTCGATCTGTTCCTGCCGGCCGGAAAGCCGAAGGGCCTGGTCGTCTTCATCCATGGCGGCTATTGGCTGGCGATGGACAAGAGCTATTTCTCGCATCTGGCTGCCGGCGCCGTTGCCCAGGATTACGCCGTCGCCATGCCGTCCTACACCCTGTGTCCCGACATACGCGTCGCGGGCATTGCGAAGGAGATTGCCGCCGCAATCGCGACCGCGGCGGATATGATCGACGGCCCCCTGGTCCTGACCGGGCATTCGGCAGGCGGCCAACTCGCCGCCCGGATGATGACGACGACCTCGCCGCTTCCGGCTGCGGTGCGCGCCCGTGTTCGCCACACCGTGCCGATATCTGGCGTTCATGATCTCCGGCCGATCATGAAGAGGAGGATGAACGAGCAGTTGCGCATCGATTCCGCCGAAGCCATGGCC
>JAGWJK010001320.1 GCA_028865845.1 Rhizobiaceae bacterium | reverse complement strand
GATCCTCGGCACGATCTACTCTGGATCGACCATGGTGAACATGCTTGTCGCGCAACAAAACAGCATTCCGCAGTTTGTCGGGGCGGAAGCACCGAGCATCACGCAAAAAGGCAACGACTTCGTATTCCGGACGTCTTCGGGCTCGCAGAAAGGCATCCCCACACTTGTCCCCTATTTCACCGACACTTTGAAGGCTAAGAAGGTCGGCGTCGCGTGGACCAACAACGAGTTTGGCAAGGGTGGACACGACGTCTTCGTTCAGCAGATGAAGAAGGTCGGCATTGACGTCGTCGCCGACGTTCCGTCCGAACAGGGACAAGCAGACTATGCCGCCGACGTCGCCAAGCTGAAGCAATCGGCGCCTGACGCGGTTTTCGTTTACATGAACCAAGAGGAGTCAGCCCGCTTCCTCGTCGAGGCGCACAAGCAAAGCCTGCAAATGCCGCTCGTTGGCGAGGTTACGCTAACCGATCAGAAGGTCATCGATCTAGCCGGCCCAGCCGCGGAGGGTGCGATCGCCCACGTCGGGCTCACGCTTGAAGCGCCGGAAGTTGCGGCTTTCGGAAAGAAGTTCCAAGCCAAGTACGGTCACGAGCCGATCCAGGACGCCATTAAGGGATATATTGCCACTTGGACGACGAAATACGTCACCGAACTGGTCGGCAAGTTTGATGGCGAGGCGTTCGCCGAAAAAATGCATGGCCTTTGCCTGAAGGCGGCTGATCATCCGAACCTCCTGCTTGATACCTGCTGGGACGAACACGGTGAGTTGTCCCGCCCGAGTTTCATGGTCCAGGTCAAAGATGGCAAGGACGTTGTTATCGGCACGGTAGCGGCGAACTGATTGATCCCTACCCAGCCACGATGGCCGCCGGCCATCGTGGCTCTTGAAAGAACAGATCGATGTCTCAGCTATTGCAGATTCTTCTGTCCGGCCTCGCGACCGGGTCAATTTACGCGCTCGTGGCGATCGGATTCACACTCGTGTGGCAGGCGGCGCAAACTGTCAACTTCGCCCAAGGCGAATTCGTAATGCTCCCCGCATTCGTCGTCCTGGCTTGCATGCATTTTTTTGGGATGTCGTTCTGGCTCGCCCTGATCATCGGCCTGGTGCTGTCGATGGTCGTGCTCGGTTACGTGTTCAAGAAATTGATGGTAGAGCCGATTTTGCCCCACGGCGGCATTACCCTCATCGTCGCAACGATGGCGTTGAGCATCTTTCTAAAAGAAAGCGTCAAGACGTTCTACTCCGCGGAGGCGCAGCCGTTTCCGGCTTTGTTTCCCAACGATCCGATCGACGTGTTCGGCGCCGTTCTGTCTCTGCAGGACATCCTCAATCTTGTCCTGTGCCTCGCCATCGTAGTGCTTCTCACCCTGTTCCTGAACAGAACGCGTACCGGCCGCTGCATGCAGGCAACCGCACAGAATCCGGCGGTAGCAGAGATTCTGGGCGTGAACGTCAGGCGGATGATCTTATATACTTTTCTGATCAACGCTGCGCTGGCCG
>JAGWJK010001319.1 GCA_028865845.1 Rhizobiaceae bacterium | reverse complement strand
GAATTCATCCGCTCGCGCCGGTTTTGCGTTTTGCGGGCATCCTAGACGCCGGCATCACCGACGCTGCTTGGCGCTTGAGGGCGTCGGCAAGGAATTCGACGCAAAGGCGAACCTTGGCAGCGGTGTGACGATTGTGCGGATAGACCGCGTGGATCGGCGAGGCCGGCAGCGGCTGATCGGCCAAGACGATCTCCAGCCGGCCCGCATCGATATCGTCCCTGACATCCCAGACCGATTTCATCACCAGACCGGCACCGTCGAGCGCCCAGACGTGCGCCAGTTCTCCGTCATTGGTGGTGAGAGCGCCGCGAACATGAACCGTGTTTCCGTCCGCAAAATTCCAGTTGTCGAGCGGTGGATCGCCGAAGACGATGCAGTCATGCTCGAGCAGGTCCTCGATCCTGCCGGGACGACCTCTGCGGGCGAGGTAGGATGGAGCACCGCAGATAACACGGACGTTCGGCGCCAATTGTCGCGCAATCAGGCTGGAATCCGCAAGCGAACCGAAACGGATCGCCAGGTCGTAGCCGCCTTCGATAATGTTGGCGATGGTATCGGACGTATCGAGATGGACGTGCAGGCCGGGATGGCGGGACTGGAATTCCTGCAGCAGCGGCGCCAGCCGTCGCCGCCCGAAAGCGTAGGTCGACGTCACCCTCAGCAATCCGATCGCGGTGTCGCGGCCGCGGGTCACTTCCAGTTCGGCCTCGTCGATCTCGGCAAGAATACGGGTGCAGCGCGCATAGTAGGTGGCACCCTCTTCGGTCAGCGACAGCGTGCGCGTTGTACGGTTGGCAAGCCGGACGCCGAGACGCTCTTCGAGCCTTGCCAGTTTACGGCTGATCACGGCAAGAGACAGCCGCAGATCCCGGGCCGCGCCCGAAAGGCTGCCCGCCTCGACGACGTGCACGAACACCAGCATATCGAAAAGATTGTCAGCCATATTATTGCGATAATAGCAAGGAACTATCGCGGATAAAGCCTATTCTTACGTCAGCGCGAAAGATCTACATTCTCCCCAACAGCAGAACTTGAACCGCAAACATCATTTCAAAGGAGTGTTAGACATGGATCTGCAATTGAAGGGTAAGACCGCGCTGGTCACGGGTTCGACGGCCGGCATCGGCCTTGAAATCGCCCGCACGCTGGCGGTCGAAGGCGCACAGGTTGTTATCACCGGCCGCAGCCAGGCCAAGCTCGATCAGGCTGTCGAGAGCATTCGTGCTTCCGGTGGTAACGAGATCAGCGGCGTTCTCACCGACCCGTCCACTGCCGAGGGCGCAGATATCCTGCTCGCAGCCGCCCCGAAGGTCGACATTCTCGTCAACAATCTCGGCATCTATGAAATCAAGCCCTATTCCGAGATTTCCGATGAGGATTGGCGCACCTATTTCGACGTGAACGTTTTGGGCGGCGCACGGCTTGCCAGGGCCTATTTCCCCGGCATGCTGGAACAGAACTGGGGCCGGATCATTTTCATCTCCAGCGAATCCGCGCTGATGACACCT
>JAGWJK010001318.1 GCA_028865845.1 Rhizobiaceae bacterium | reverse complement strand
CGCCGTTCGACTTATCTTCATCTAGGTAGAAAATAGTGCCGCAACAAGATCTACTCATCCGCGAATCCAGAGAATCCGACCTTCCTGCCGTGATCGCCCTCTTTGCTGCCGATGCGCTTGGGGGTCATGGCGATACCACCGATCCCGCCGCCTATGACGATTATCTCCGCGCCTTCCGGACTATCCAGTCCTCGCCCGACCAGACGCTGTATGTCGTCGAACGCGATGGCGAGGTCGTGGGCACGTTCCAGACGATGATCACCACCTCGCTTAACGGTCGCGGCTCCTCGTCGATGATCATTGAGGCCGTGCAGACGCGGAGCGATCTGCGCGGGCAGGGGATTGGGGCCGCGATGATCGAGTTCTGCATCGCCGAGGCAAAAGGTCGCGGCGTCAGGCTGGTGCAGCTGACCTCTAATGCGCTTCGCAAGGATGCCCATCGCTTCTATGAAAGATTGGGTTTCAAGCCGAGCCATCTGGGCTTCAAGATGGCGCTGAAATGACCGCTTTTCCCGCTGGAATCACTAGACAAGCCGGCACAGGGGCGGCATAAGCGAGGGATCGAATTCTGGTTTCGCACGCACTCCCAGCGGGCATAAGGAAAAGACATGTGGAATTTACTCGTACAAACCTTCACCTGGTGGAATGGTCAGACGATGGGCACCCGCTTCGCGACCTGGCGGTTCGGCAAGCGCGTCGGCGAGGATGAGTTCGGCAACGTCTACTACGAAGCCGGCATGTCGTCATACGGCCTTCCGAAGCGCTGGGTGATCTACAAGGGTTATGCCGAAGCTTCCGCTATCCCCCCGGGCTGGCACGGCTGGATGCATCACCGCACCGACGTCCCGCCGAGCAAGGAAAACTACGTCGCCAAGGAATGGCAGGTAAAGCACCGCGCCAATCCGACCGGCTCGCCGCAGGCCTATCGCCCGCCGGGCTCGCTCGCAGTTACCGGCGAACGTCCGCGCGTCACCGGCGACTACGACGCCTGGACGCCCGGCAACTAAGCGCGAGAACCGGCTCGTCCTTTGGCCACAATTGGCTTCTAGAGCGATTTCAGGGAAAGTGCGAAGCGTTTTTCCGTGAGGAATTGCGTTAAACCAAAACTGAGAGCGGCTGAGCCGATTTAGGATCAAGCCGCTCTGAGCACTGAACATGCTGGCCAATGTTCGGCGCTTCGACCGAGACCAAGCTGGAGAAGGGCGGATATGACGTTTTTCACGCGGAGCGCTTCTTTGCGTGCCATATCGGGCTTGGTGCTGGCCGCTGGCGCCCTGCTGCCGCTTTCCGCCGAAGCCGCCCGCATTTCCAATCCCGTCGCGGTTTTTTCCGGTTTAGATAAGATCACCGGCCGCATCACCACCTTCGATGTCTATATCAACGAGACGGTTCAGTTCGGTGCGCTGCAGGTGACGCCGCAGGCCTGCTATTCTCGTGACGATACGGAGCAGCAGAAGGTCGATGGTTTCGTCGAGGTCGATGAAATCACACTCGATCGCCGTATCCGC
>JAGWJK010001317.1 GCA_028865845.1 Rhizobiaceae bacterium | reverse complement strand
AGGACCCGGCAAGACGCTGGCACATCCGTGATCTGGCTGAGATTGCCGGCATGAAGCGCGGCCGTTTCATTGAGGCCTTCTCCAAAACCATCGGGCAGCCGCCGGCTGCCTATCTGACGGATTGGCGTCTTGCATTGGGACGGGCGCAGCTGCGCTCCGGGCGAAGCGTCAAGGCCGTCGCCGCGGCCGTCGGATTTGGCAGTGCCGAGGCTTTTTCGCGATCGTTCACCCGCAAACACGGCTATCCGCCGAGCCAGGAGGCCACGGGTTCGGAGCGCGCCGATCATCCGCAGGCGGCTTCGCAAGACAAGACGCCGATGTTTGGACAATAACCCCGAATCCCGCCGGACGTGGAAAAGCTCACGCCGGTCATGCGCCCTTCAACCAGGGTACAGTGCCAGCTTCGCCCCTCGCCGCGTGCTTCAAAGATCCCGATAATCGGGATGTTGGAAGGGATGAGCAGCCGCGAATTCGGGAAGTGCGAAGCACCGCTTTCCGAGGGCAGCGACGCTTGGAAACCGGCTGAGATCCTGCTTGTAAAGATCCGCAGTCACGATCTGGCCGGCGATGCAGATGTCCGCGATCGTCGGCGTTTCCCCGAGAGCGAAGGGCGCCGGCGGGCGTCGCGTCAAAAGCCGCTCATAGGTCGCCAACCCCTCCGACGCCCAATGGCTGCACCAAGCCTTGACCGTCTCGACGTCCGCGCCGAGCTGCTTGCCGAGATAACCCCGGACACGTGGTACGACCAACGGATGAGCATCGGCGGCGGCGACCAGGGCAAGCGCGCGAGCATAGGCGCGTTCCCGCGCGTCGGCCGGTACCAGTCGTGGCTCCGGTTGGATGTCGTCGAGATATTCCATGATCGCGAGCGACTGGAACATGACATGCCCGTCGTGCACGAAGGTCGGTACAGCATGTCCCGCATTCACATCGGCATAGTCGGGATCGAACTGCCGCCCGGACAGAATATCGACTTCAATCTCTTCGACCGCGAGCTTTTTCAAAGCAAGTGCGACCCGAACGCGAAACGCGGCGTTGGAGCGCCAGAAAGTGTAAAGTTGCATCGGCAATGGATCATTCCTTCGTCATTTTTGACAGTGTTAGATGAGTTCGCCCCGAAGGTCAGATTGCGAATGTGCAAGGCGAGATTTCCGTGCCGCAAACATGGATGGGTGTGGCCGTTTTAACTTTGGATGCCGTGGGGTTCGGCGTTAAGTGCAATCGCCTGACGCGCGACGGCTGCAACCCCGGCGCTGGTGGCAAGGAGATCATCCCTGAGGGCGGTGACGAGAAGATCGTGCCACGCCGCCTCGAGGGCGTCATCGCCGGCAACGGGTTCGCCGCGTCGCCAGTGGCAGAGCACGGCAACGAGGATATAGTGCTCACGAACGGCTCCATCCGGATCGCGGTCAAACGCATCGACCGCCGTAAAGACTGGCCCCGCGTCGGCCTGCACGCCGGTTTCCTCAAACAGCTCCCGCACGGCGGCCTGCGCCAGCGACTCCCCG
>JAGWJK010001316.1 GCA_028865845.1 Rhizobiaceae bacterium | reverse complement strand
CAAGGCATTCGATCTGCTGCTGTTGAATTACGACGTGAAGAAACAGCTCTCCGATCTGGGTTATGCGAATTATCCTGATGGGGAGCCAGTTTATGACATGATCTGTCGCGCCGACACGATCGGCGTCTTCCAGATCGAAAGCCGGGCGCAGATGAGCATGCTGCCGCGTCTTCGGCCAAGGGCATTTTACGATCTGGTTATCGAGGTGGCGATTGTCCGTCCTGGCCCCATCCAGGGCAATATGGTGCATCCCTATCTCAAGCGGCGGGAAGCCCATCGGGCAGGAAAAGACCTCGATTATCCCAGTCCGGAGCTGAAAGAGGTTTTAAAACGAACGCTGGGGGTTCCGCTATTTCAGGAACAGGCGATGCAGATTGCCATTACGGCTGCCGGATTTACGCCAGCGGAAGCTGACAAGTTACGTCGAGCCATGGCGACCTTTAAGCGAACCGGGACCATCCACACCTTCGAAAAGAAGATGGTCGAGGGGATGGCTGCAAGGGGCTATGACCGCGAATTCGCTAAGAACTGTTTCGAGCAGATCAAAGGCTTCGGCGAGTACGGTTTTCCGGAAAGCCATGCGGCTTCGTTCGCCTTGCTCGTCTACGCCTCCTCATGGCTCAAGACCTATTATCCCGATGTCTTCTGCGCGGCGATCCTCAATGCGCAGCCGATGGGCTTCTATGCGCCGGCACAGCTGGTTCGGGATGCGCGGGAGCATGGGGTCGAGGTGCGGCCGGTGGATGTCAATCGATCCGATTGGGATTGCCTGCTGGAAGCGGCACGTTTCGATCGAGACGCCGTCGAGCCGCGTCACGCCTCGATGCGCGACCATATCAAGACGCAATGTGCCGTGCGTCTCGGCTTTCGGCAGGTCAAGGGATTGTCGGAGGAGATGATGAAACAACTCGTCGAGCGTCGTGGCGATGGCTATCGATCGGTGCGCGATCTCTGGCTGCGATCCGGCCTCGACAAGTCCGATATCGAGCGCTTGGCCGATGCCGATGCCTTTGGTTCGATCGGTCTTGGCCGTCGTGAAGCGTTATGGGCGGTGAGGGCGCTCGATGCGAAAAGCGCGACCGAAAAGCTGCCGCTGTTCGATGTTGCCGACCGCACCGATCTGCAGGTGGAACCGACGGTTTCGCTGCCGGAAATGCAGCCGGGAGAACAGGTCATCGAGGACTATCGCTATCTGTCGCTATCGCTGAAGGCGCATCCGGTTTCCTTCCTCAGGAGCGATTTCATGCGGATGGGCATCGTGCAGAACCGGAATCTCGCCGATGTGCCGAACGGTCGGATGGTGACGATTGCGGGCCTCGTGCTGGTGCGCCAGCGACCGGGATCGGCGAAGGGCGTGATCTTCATGACGCTGGAGGACGAGACCGGCGTCGCCAATGCCATCGTCTGGCCGAAAATGTTCGACAAATACCGAGCGATCGTCATGGGCGCGCGGCTGGTGAAGATCCGCGGGCGGTTGCAGAGCGAAAGCGGCGTCATTCACGTGGTGGT
>JAGWJK010000188.1 GCA_028865845.1 Rhizobiaceae bacterium | reverse complement strand
CGGATGCTTCCTGGTCGGTGGCGACCCGTCCCTGCTTGGCCGTGGGCGCGGTGATGATGCGGCTTGCGGTGCCCGGCTTGGAGACCATGGCGAGTAGCTGGCTCTTGTCGTCCTTCGGAACCGAAACGGTCGCGACCTCTTCGGACATGACGGGCTTGCCGTCCTTGCCGGTCGCCCGCAGCAGCAGTTCGTGGTCGCCGGGCGGCAGGGGATCATCGAGCACGGCGGCGAAATCGCCGCTCGGGCCGACATCCGTCTTCGTGACCACCTTTTCACCGTCGATGACTTCGAGCTTGGCGTTCGGTTCGGCCGAGCCCGCGATGACGGTCGAGCCATCGGGCTCGACGCGTAGCACGTCGAAGGATGGAATGATCGGTCCGGCGGCAGCTTCCGTCTGCGCCTCGGACTGGCCGGTCAGCAACGCTTGCGCCTTGTCGATCGCCGCAACGGCATCGGCCGCATTATCGGGCAGCGATTGGATGATGCCGAGCGCCTTGCCGGCGCCGTCGCGGGCCTTGTTGATCAGGGCTACCGTTGCGGCATCCGCACCTTCCGGCGCGCTTAGGCCGACGATCGCCTGGAGGGCCGCGATGACCCTGGTCTTCGTGGCGTTCAAGACATCTGCGGACGGCACATTGCCGTTCTTGAAGAGAGCTTTGAGATCGGCGAGCGAGGCGACGGCGGTGCTGCTGAGATCCGTGATCTTCTTGGTGACCTCAGCGGAATTGGCGGCGGTATCGACGGTTTTCTTCGTGGCGTCGGCCGCTTGTTGCGTGGCTTCGCCCGTCTTCTGCGCGCCTTCCGTTATGGTGTTCTTCACCGTGTCGCCGGCCTGATTGACGGCATCGCCAATCGACTTCTTGTCCCCGTTGATGCGCGGCATCACAAAGAAGACCATCAGGATGGTCGCAACTACCAATACCAACAGAGCCAGCAAGCCGGCACGGTTCTTCATCATTAATCTTCTCCAAGCGGCGTCGTCGTCGCGACTCTTGAAATTGCTAACGATTTCGCGTGCTTTTACAAGCTTTCTCAGCCATTTCCGCATGCCCGGACACAAGTTTTCTTTTGAAAATTCTTGACTGAGCATCTGCAGCATAGTTGTTTGCATCTATGACTGACGATTCTGTGCCAATTCGATCCATTTGTGTCTATTGCGGTTCCAGACCGGGGCGCGATCCGGCCTATATTGCTGCCGGCCGTGAGCTCGGCAAAAGCATCGCCGAGAGCGGATTGCGCCTCGTCTACGGCGGCGGAACGAAGGGCATCATGGGCGCAGTGGCGAGCGGCGTCCTGTCGCATGGCGGCCAGGTTACCGGCATCATCCCGGAATTCCTTGTCGATATGGAGGCGACGCGCCATTCGCTCGGCCAGTTGGACGAACTCATCATAACCCCGGACATGCATACGCGCAAACACGGCATGTTCGAGCGGGCCGATGCCTTCGTCACACTGCCGGGCGGCATCGGCACTTTAGAGGAGATCGTCGAGATCATGACATGGGGCCAGCTCGGCCGTCATGAGAAGCCGATGGTCTTTGCCAACATCAACGGCTTCTGGAATCCGATGATGGAGCTGATCCGCCACATGACGGAAGAGGGCTTCATACACACGTCGCACCGGGTCCAGCCGTTGGTCATCGACAAGGTCGCGGACATCATTCCGGCAATCAGCAAGCACGCCGCCCAGATCAAGGGCGAGCGTGGCGGCGACGAGTCGGTCATCACCAAGCTTTGACCGATCGTCCCCTCAGGGGCCTCAACGACCCCGGCTCTGCCTTAGCATCGACCAGCTGTAAAGCACCAACCCCGCCCAGATCAGCGAAAAGGCGATCATCTGCGTCGTGCCGAAAGGCTCGTCGAAGATGAAGACGGCGATCAGGAAAACCATCGTCGGCACGATATATTGCATGATGCCGATGGTGGAGAGCTTCAACAGCTTGGCGCCGTTGGCAAAGATCATCAGGGGCAGGGCAGTGACCAGACCGCAGCCGAGCAACAGCGCCGTATCCGTGAGGCCGGTGTGGAAGAGATGCCCTTCGCCGTTGATTTCGAGATAGGCAATGTAGAGCATGGCCGGGATACAGAGCAGCAGCACTTCCAGGAAAAAGCCCTGGTTTGGCCCGACCGGCAGCGTCTTGCGGAAGAAGGCGTAGAAGCCCCAGGAAAAGGTGAGCGATAGCGCCACCCAGGGCAGGCTGCCCGCTTCGATCGCAAGCAGGATCACCGCCACTGCCGCCAGCCCGATCGCAACCATCTGCGCCGGTGCGAGCCTTTCCTTCAGAAGCAAGGCGCCGAGCGCGATACTGAACAGCGGATTGATGAAATAGCCGAGCGCTGCGTCGATCGTGTGTCCCGAACCGATCGCCCAGACATAGGTGCCCCAGTTGATGGTGATCAGCACCGCCGTCAGCGACGCCATGGCGAGGGTGCGCGGGTTTTTGAAGGCAGCCTTCACGTCGCCCATCCGCCCGAGGACCAGAAGCACCACGCCCGCGACCGGCACGGACCAGAGGATACGGTGGGCAATCACCTCCAAGGATGGAATATGCGCGACCGCCTTCATGTAGAAAGGCAGAATGCCCCAGAGCAGATAGGCCGTCAGCACGAAGGCAAAGCCGCGTGAGCTGTCGTCGCTCTTGATCTCCGGAACGGAGACGTCAGCAGACATAGAGTGTTTCCCGTCATCTTATTGTGTTTGATGACGGGCCTACTCCAAATTGCGTCGGTGGGCCAATTCATTTCCTTGACGCTGTCGTCAAGCTTTTTGATAGCCCGGCTATTCCGCCGCGATCTTCCCCGCCATGTGCCGGTTCTTCATCCGCTTGTAGATCACCGAATCCATCAGCGCCTGGAACGAGGCATCGATGATATTTTCGGAGACGCCGACCGTCCACCAGCGCACGCCGTCGCTATCGGTGGATTCGATGAGGACGCGGGTCACGGCCTCGGTACCGCCATTGAGGATACGCACCTTGAAGTCGGCGAGCACGAGGTCGTCGATCTCGTGCTGGTATTTGCCGAAGTCCTTGCGCAGCGCAAGGTCGAGTGCGTTGACCGGGCCTTCGGCTTCGGCGACCGACATCAACGTCTGCCCGTCGATCGCGATCTTCACCACGGCTTCGGAGACGACCTTGATGCGGCCGTGCGAATCGAAGCGGCGTTCGACCATTACCCGGAAGCCGTCGATGGAGAAGAATTCCGGGATTGTGCCGAGCGTGCGGCGCGCCAGAAGCTCGAAGCTGGCGTCGGCGCCTTCATAGGCATAGCCCGAGGCTTCGCGCTCCTTGACGATCGAGATCAGCAGGTCGAGCTTCGGATCGTCCTTGGCGACATTGATGCCCCGACGCTTCAGCGCGTTGATGAAATTGGCTTTGCCGCCCTGGTCTGAGACCATGACCTTGCGAAGGTTGCCGACGCTTTCCGGCGGCACGTGTTCATAGGTGCGCGGATCCTTGAGCAGCGCCGAGGCGTGGATGCCGGCCTTGGTGGCGAAGGCGGACGCGCCGACATAAGGCGCCTGGTGATCCGGCGAGCGGTTGAGCAGCTCGTCGAAGGCGTGCGACAGGCTTGTCAGCCCGACCAGCGCTTCCGCGTCGATCGCGGTCTCGAAGCGGACGTTATAGGCGCTCTTTAGCGCCAGCGTCGGGATCAGCGTGATCAGATTGGCGTTGCCGCAGCGCTCGCCGATGCCGTTGAGGGTTCCCTGGATCTGGCGCACGCCGGCCTCGACGGCGACGAGCGAATTGGCGACCGCCTGTCCGGTATCGTTGTGCGCATGGATGCCAAGACAGTGCCCGGGAACGCCTTCCGCGATCACTGCTTCGACGATGGCGCGAATTTCCGGCGGCTGTGTGCCGCCATTGGTGTCGCAGAGCACCACCCAACGCGCACCGGCATCGTAAGCAGTCTTGGCGCAGGCAAGCGCATAGGTCGGATTGTCCTTGTAGCCGTCGAAGAAATGCTCGCAGTCGACCATCGCCTCCTTGCCGGCGGCGACAGCTGCCTTCACGCTCTCTTCGATGGATTCGAGGTTTTCCTCGTTGGTGCAGCCGAGCGCGACCTTGACATGGTAGTCCCAGGTCTTCGCGACGAAACAGATCGCATCGCTCTTCGCCTGCAGCAGGCTTGCAAGACCGGGATCGTTGGATGAGGAAACGCCGGCGCGCTTCGTCATGCCGAAGGCGACGAACGAGGCTTTGCGGGTTCGCTTTTCACCGAAGAAGGCCGTATCCGTCGGATTGGCTCCGGGATAACCGCCTTCGACGTAGTCGAGGCCGAAGTCGTCCAGCATGGAAGCGATGGCAATCTTGTCCTCGACCGAAAAATCGATGCCGGGCGTCTGCTGCCCGTCGCGCAGGGTCGTGTCAAAGAGATAGATTTTTTCGCGGGTCATTCTGGTTCCTCCGGCGAGCCGGTTGTTTCTTTTGAAGCGGACCCTCAGCCATCTTCTCCCGCTCAGAAGGAGAAAACAGCTGAGAGGCCTTGTGTCACGCCTTGCCGGCGAAGGTGTCGGTTGCGCGGATCAGCCGATCGAGAATGCCGGGCTCTGAAAAGGCGTGGCCGGCGCCTTCGATCAGGTGGAACTCGGCTTTCGGCCAGGCTTTGTGCAGGGCCCAGGCATATTTCGCCGGGCAGGGCATGTCGTAGCGGCCATGCACGATCACACCCGGTATGTCCTTCAGCTTGTAGGCGTCGCGTAGCAGCTGGCCTTCGTCCATCCAGCCGGCGTTGACAAAGAAATGGTTTTCGATGCGCGCGAAGGCATAGGCGAATTCCGCCTCCTCGAAATGCGAGCTTGTCGAAGGCTCGGGCAGGAGAGTGATGGTTTCGCCTTCCCAGATCGCCCAGGTCTTGGCTGCGGCAAGCCGCACGGCCTTGTCCTCATGCGTCAGCCGCCGATGATAGGCATGCATCATCTCATGGCGCTCTTCCGGTGGGATCGTCGCGATGAACCGTTCCCATTTGTCAGGGAACATTTCCGAGACGCCGAACTGATAATACCAATCGAGTTCTGCCTTTGTCAGCGTATAGATGCCGCGCACGACGAGTTCGGAAACCCGCTCCGGATGCGTTTCGGCATAGGCAAGCGCCAGCGTCGAGCCCCAGGAGCCGCCGAACACCAGCCACTTGTCGACGCCGGCCATCTCGCGCAGCCGTTCGATATCGGCGACGAGATGCCAGGTCGTGTTGGCCTCGAGCTCGGCGTGCGGGGTGGACCGGCCGCAGCCGCGCTGGTCGAACAGCAGCACGTCGTAGAGTGCCGGATCGAACTGGCGGCGATGGTTGGCGGAGCTGCCGCCGCCCGGACCGCCATGCAGGAAGACGGCCGGTTTTGCACCGGGGGTACCGACCCGCTCCCAGTAGACGCGATGGCCGTCGCCGACATCGAGGTGGCCGGAAGCGTAGGGCTCGATCTCTGGATAAAGCGTGCGCAAGATTTCCGTCATATCTTCAATCCTTCGGAAGGCCAGATTTCGGTGTCGTGGTCAGGATGCTGGAAGGAAATGATCTGCTCCTGCCGCGCATAGAAATCCGGATCCTGATGCACCGGCTGGTCGAATATGGTCTCGACCCAGGGCAGGCGCGAACCGAAGTTTACCTGGATTTGCGGCGCCAGGTCGTCGCGCTCGTCAAAGGCGCCGATGGCGATTTCCAGCCCGCCCGGATGGCGATAGGTCAGCGGGGTGCCGCAGTTTTTGCAGAAGCCGCGATCGATATTGACGGACGACTGGAAATAGGTCGGCTCGCCGCGCGTCCATTCCATGCCGTCATGTGGTGCCGTGACCAGCGCCGAGAAAAAGCTGCCGAATTGCTTCTGGCACATGCGGCAATGGCAGATCGAGGGACGCCCGAGTTCACCGCGAATGCGAAACCGCACCGCGCCGCACTGGCATCCTCCGCTCCTGGTGGCTTCAGTCATGGCTCTTCTCCTGTGGCCAAGCTTCGGTATCGTGATCGGGATGTTGATGGTTCGACGCGCGGATCGTACTTGCGCGATCGGAGGCCTCGCCGTCGGGTTCGACGGGCAGGGTATCGAGCGCATGGAACCACGGCATTTTGCCCTGAAGATTGGATTGTGCGACCGGTTGCACCGACATCGGTTCATCGAGCGAACCGAGCGTCACATTGATGAAATCCGCACCGGGAATGTCATAGAACAGCGGCGTACCGCAGGCGGCGCAGAAGCCGCGGCGGACGAGATCCGAGGAATGAAACCAGGACGGCGCGCCGCGCGTCAACTCGAAATCGTCGCGTCTGGCTGCGCCAAGCGGCAGGGCGTAATTGCCCGAGGCTTTCTGGCACATGCGGCAATGGCAAAGATGCGGGTAGGCAAGCTCGCCGCCGACACGGTATCTGACCGCTCCGCACTGGCATCCGCCGCTGTATACCGCCTTCGCCGTCATTGGCCGTTCTCCGGCGGCCACGCTGCCGTGTCGTGGTCCGGATGCTGATAGGACTTTATCTCAAGCACGAATGGCGCCTGTTCGGCATCCTCTTCCGTCCGATGCCCTGGCAAGAGATGAAGCCTATCGACAAAATCGACCTTGCCCTCCACGCCGAACTGCACGACCGGCGGCAACAGCGAAGGATCGTCGAACGCCCCGGCCGCAACCGCGACGCCATCGGGCGCCTCATAGGTCAGCGGCGTACCGCAATCGCCGCAAAAGCCGCGCTCGACATAGTTCGACGACCGAAATTTCTTCCGCTCTCCCCGCGTCCACAGAAGCTCGGCGCCGCGCGTCGACACCAGCGGCGCATAATAGGCGCCAAAAGCCTTCTGGCACATGCGGCAATGGCAGATCGAAGCGTCGCTGAGCTCGCCCCGGACGCGAAACCGGATCGCACCGCATTGGCATCCGCCGGTATGGGTGAGGGGCGTCATGGCTTATGCTTTCCCAGAACGATAAGGATATGCATGCAGACATTGTCGATATCCCTCAGGACATCATCATTCCAAAACCGCATAACGGTCCAACCGTCGGCTTCAAGGCGAGAGCTACGCTCACTGTCGTAAACCTGTTCTCGGTCGTTGGCGTGTTGCGAGCCATCGACTTCAACGATCAGCTTTTCCACGGGACAAGCAAAATCGACGATGTAACCCGCGATGGGTACCTGACGACGGAAGCCGAGACCCATAAGGCGATGTGCACGCAATTCGTTCCAGAGACGCAGCTCTGCATCCGTCATGACTTTGCGCATGCGGCGAGCGCTGCTTCGGATTCTCGGCGGGACCGGAATATGCGGCAAGACACCCCCCTCTGTCCCTTTCGGGACATCTCCCCCACAAGGGGGGAGATCGTTAATCTGCTGCGTAAACCCACCCCAAACAAACATCGAATCTGCGGAAACCAAGTCCGTTAATTTTACGAACACGGGCGGCAAACTCCCCCCAATCT
>JAGWJK010001315.1 GCA_028865845.1 Rhizobiaceae bacterium | reverse complement strand
AGGCGATCGACGGCGCAATTGGCGACGCCATCGAAATCGAGGTCGACCCACGGATGGTGGCCGCCGGAAAGACTGCGTCCAAGCGCGGCAAAGGGGATCTTGGCTTTGGAAAGCAGATCGATGCGCCTGTCGTAGCGCTGCGTTGCTGAAATGATCAGGGCGTCGACGACCCGCCGCGCGACCATGCGCTTCAGATATTCGTAGGGATCTTCGTCGTGGGGGCAGGGGAGCATGATGAGATCGAGCTTGTGGCGCGTCAGCACGCTCTGCAGCCCATCGATCACGCCGAGGAAGAAGTTGTCGCCGTTTTCCACCGTCTCCGTGCTGGATTCGACCATCAGACCGATGACGTTCGTCGTGCCCTGCCGGAGGCTGCGGCCCGACTGGTTGGCGACGTAGCCGAGTTCCTCCGCAGCGGCAAGAACACGCTTGCGGGTCTCCTCATTGACGTCGGGCTTGCCGTTCAACGCACGCGATACGGTACCTATCGAGATGTCGAGATGCTCGGCAAGCTGGCGAATTCCCTTCATCGACTGTGATTTTCCTCCGCTCAACAATTTCCCAATCCCTCCTCTATTGACACAGTAAATTCTTTTCGCATAGGATCGTAAACGTTTACGGGGCGTGTGTCATGAGGAGTTTTTGGCGCTCGTTCGTAGGAGGAAATCGTGAAATTCAATGCCATTCTGTGCGGGTGCGGAGCTATGTCCAAGGGTTGGCTCAGAGCCATTGCCTCGACGCCGTCACTTGCGGAAACCATCACCGTCGTCGGCCTGGTCGATCTGAACCGGGCGACGGCTGAAAACCTTGCGAACGAATTCGGCCTCGACAAGGTCGTCATCGGTTCGGATCTCGGCGAAGTCATCGCGGCGACCAAGGCCGATCTGGTGTTCGACGTCGTCATTCCCGCGGCCCGCTTCGGCGTCGTGTCGACGGCGTTGAAGGCCGGGTGCCACGTGCTCAGCGAAAAGCCGATGGCGACATCGCTCGCCGAAGGTGCCGCGCTGATCGACCTTGCCGCCGAGACCGGCAAGGTGCACGCCATCATTCAGAACCGCCGCTATATTTCCGGCGTGCGCCGCATGCGCCGCTTCGTCGAGAGCGGGGCGATCGGAGAGCTTACCGGCATCCATTGCGACTTCTTCCTCGGCCCGCATTTCGGCGGCTTCCGCGAAGAAATGGACAATGTGCTCTTGCTCGACATGGCGATCCACACCTTCGACGCGGCCCGTTTCGTGGCCGACAAGAAGCCGCTCGCCGTCTACTGCGTCGAGAAGAACCCAGCCGGTTCGTGGTACAAGCATGGCGCTTCCGCCCATGCGACCTTCGAATTTTCCGACGATGTCGTCTTCACCTATCGCGGCTCCTGGTGCGCGGAAGGCAAACGTACGAGCTGGGAAAGCGAATGGCGCCTGACCGGCAGCAAGGGCATGCTCACCTGGGACGGTGATGAAACCTTCCTGGCAAGCGTTGCCGGCAACGAGCCCGGCCTGCTGCACGGCTTTACGCCA
>JAGWJK010001314.1 GCA_028865845.1 Rhizobiaceae bacterium | reverse complement strand
ACGGCGTATGGGGTCATGATATCTACGTCGACGAACGCACCGTCGACGTGCATGTCGGCCGCCTGCGCAAGGCTCTGAATTTCTCCAATATGCAGGATGTCATCCGCACCGTTCGCGGCGCGGGTTATTCCATGGAAGCCTGACCGAAACATCCGGTCAGGCATCTCACATAGCGGCGGAAACAGAAAACGGGCCTTTCGGCCCGTTCTTTCATTGCGGAAGCTGGTCGGCTTAGTTCGAAGCCCTGCGGCGCTCGTGCACCGGCTGGTAGGCCATGCGCTGGTGGTAGCTGCAATAGGGCGAAGAATCCGGGCTGTCGTTGCCGCAGAAGTGGAAGTCGTCCTTCAGGGGGTCGCCGACCGGCCACTTGCAGGTGCGCTCGGTGAGCTCGGTCAGGCCGAGGCGGCGCGAGATCGGAACCACCACGTTCGAGGCCGGACGGTATTCGATTTCCTGCACCGTATCGATCTCGACTTCTTCCTTCAGCACCGTGGCGCCCTGCTGGCGGGTAACCGTGCGGGTTGCGACGCGCGACGCATAGTTCGGCGCGCGCGGTGCCGAGGTGTTGCGCTTCGGCGCTCGCACCGTCGTCGCCGTGCCGCCGGCCTTGGCGCGGCCCGGCAAGCTCAGGCGATGCACCTTGCCGATGACGGCATTACGACTGACACCACCGAGCTGCGCCGCGATTTGGCTCGCGCTCAACCCCTCGGACCACAGCTTTTTCAGCTTCTCGACGCGTTCGTCTGTCCAATTCATGCCCCGTCTCCGATGTCGCGTTTCCGATGACAGAATCCATCACCATTGCCTCGAATTGGGTCGAAGCACGAAACGCCTAAAAATTGTGGTGACTAGTTCCGCCGCATGCAGTCTAGTAATTGGTTTTTAACCTAGTGTGAGGCTGACTCCGTGACAAGAGTCGCTGGAATCTTGAGGAATCGATTTCTGGGTTTTCCCCAACTTGCTATCCGAGCGTGTCATTTATGCAATATCAGATGTTGAAGAGATAGGCTTCGAAAGAGGCGCTCTGCCGCACCTGCTAAAGCGCCAGTTTTGTTGACATCGCGGTGCAAAACATCAATAGTGCCCACGCCGCCGCAAGGCGGCATTTTGATTTTTCCGGGCCCGTTTCAGTGACAGGAAACGCATGGCCCTAAAGCTTGTGATCAGGGAGATACGGGCCATGGCCGAGACGACAGCGCTTTACGACACCTATATGCGTGCTCCGCTGCGCTTCGAGCGAGGCGAGGGCGTCTGGCTGATCACCGAGAGCGGCGAGCGCTATCTCGATTTTGCCGCTGGCGTTGCCGTTAATTCGCTCGGTCATGCCCACCCGCATCTGGTCGAGGAACTGAAATCGCAAGCCGATAAGGTCTGGCACCTGTCGAACCTCTATGAGGTTCCGGGCCAGGAGAAGCTGTCGAAGCGGCTGACGGAAGCGACTTTCGCGGATAAGGTGTTCTTCACCAATTCCGGCGCTGAAGCCCTGGAATGCGCGATCAAGACCGCGCGCCGC
>JAGWJK010001313.1 GCA_028865845.1 Rhizobiaceae bacterium | reverse complement strand
AAGAAGATCCCTTATGGGATCGCGATCGGGATCGGCGGCATACTCGCCTTTCCGTCCTCGCCGCTGGTTTCGATGGTCGCGTCGAACGCATTTTGATTCAGATATATTTAAGTATTAAATTAAACTAATATACAGAAAGCTAAGTCTGCTTTAATAGTTATAGTTAAATAACTGCTAATGTAACACACCGTTAACCATAATTACACCAATTACCGAGCATTCTGCGGGGCGAAGAGTCGTATTCCCCGAGGAATGATCATGAAACCCGCTCGCTTAATGATACTCGCGGTGGCAGTTGTTGCGGCAGGACTTGCCGGACTGCTGGCCATGCGTCTGGCAGGCACGCGCAATGTCGTGCCGCAGCAGGTGGCGGCGGTGGTCGAGAAGGAAGCGACGGTCAACGTGCTCGTCGCGGATTCCAATCTCCCGGTCGGTGCACGACTGAATCAAAAGTCGATCCATTGGATGGCCTGGCCGCAGGGTGGCGTGGTCAAGGGCTTCATCACCGAGGCCGACCGGCCAGATGCGCTGAAGGATTTGGACGGCGCGGTGGTTCGCCTTCCGATCTTTGAAGGCGAGCCGATCCGCGAAGAGAAGGTCGCCGATTCCAACAGTCATATCCTGTCGTCGCTGCTGCCGTCAGGCAAGCGCGCCGTCGCGACGGAAATTTCGGTCGCCACCGGCGCCGGCGGCTTCATCCTTCCGAATGACCGCGTCGATGTCATCATGGTTCGCAAGGGCACCGAGGCACAGAAATTCACGACGGAAACGGTTCTGAGCAACGTTCGCGTTCTCGCCGTCGACCAGCAGATCGAAGAAAAGCAGGACGGCACCAAGTCGGTGGTCGGCACGACCGCGACGCTGGAACTGACACCTGACCAGACCAAGGTACTGGCGGTGGCGCAGCAGATGGCCGATCGGCTGACGCTGGCGCTGCGCTCCGTTGCCGATGCGCAGCAGCCGGATACGGCTGCCGCGGACTATCTGCTGACCGGCGACAATGGTGGCGCCGTCGTTCAAGTCATCAAATCGGGTGCGATCGTGACCAACGGCACCGCGACCAAGACTCCATGAAAAGGGGCGGGATCATGATACATTATCGCAAGACTAAGAGCCTTCCCCTGACGGCATTGCTTTCGTTTTCCGTCGCCTTCGCCGGCCTGCCGCTGGCAAGCGCACCCGACTTCCTACGCATGACGACGGCCAAGGCCGAAGGCGCCGACAGCATCGTCACCATCGCCGGGCTCGGCACGAAACGCACCTTGAAGCTCGGTCTCAACAAGGCGCTGGTGGTCGACCTGCCGGCCGATGCGCACGACATCCTGGTTTCCGACCCGAAGATGGCCGATGCCGTGACGCGCACCTCGCGCCGCATCTATCTGTTCGGCAAGACCGTCGGCCAGACCAACATTTTCGTCTTCGGCGCCGATGGCAAGGAAATCGTCAGCCTCGATATCCAGATCGAGCGCGATATCTCCAGCCTGCAGGCGAACATCAAGCGGTTCATTCCAGACTCC
>JAGWJK010001312.1 GCA_028865845.1 Rhizobiaceae bacterium | reverse complement strand
TTCGCCGGATTGGATTTCGCCTCGACACGCAAGTCGGGCATAGTCTTCGCGATCGACGAGGAAGCTCATCGGTTGGTCGAGCACATCGTAGGGCGCTCGTGACCGAGTTGGCGCATCTGCGTCATGGCAGCTCAGCCCGTAGCCGTTTCAGTTCAGTAAGCACGACCCAATTGATAGGAACGGTCCAACAGCGATTGACGCACTTCGAGCGGGCCTAATGAATCGTGCAGATGTTCGAGTGTCCCTTCCTCGATCCCACAGTAATTGATGATGCCGGTTACCAGTTGCGTTTGCATTGCGACGTCGTAACCGCGTTTTGCATAATCTTCCTCATCACCAGAAGATACGGCCAAAAACAAAGCCTTGCTGTGTGGCAGCTTCCGGTCGCCGTACGCCCATCCGTGGTTCCAAACTCGATCGATCCACCCTTTTGTGGTTGCGGGAAACGACCACCACCAGACCGGAAAAACAAAAGCCAGGCCATCATTTCGCTGGATCCGGGCCTGTTCGGCAAGGACGGCGGGACTATAGATCTTTCTTGGATTATCCCAATCCGGCTCGTCCTCCGGACTGAGGCGTGGATCGAACCCTTCGGCGCGAAGGTCGGCGATATCCACGCTATGCCCCGTCTCTGCCAGCCCGTTGACGAAAGCGTCGAGGACCGCGCCGCAAAACGATGCACGCCGGGGGTGATCGAAGATAACCAGAACATTCATCTCATCTCTCCAAACGGTAGATCGTTGAGCTGTGCTGATATTGTTCTGCCGGGGCCTGGCTATGAACTTCGCTCGCCGTTCCTGCGGCGTGCGGTTTCTTCATGGGTGGAGCCGAGCGAACCGGCCATCGGGATAGTCCTGGGCTGTTCGGGCGACCTCGTGGCCAGGGTCGATTGTCCGACGGCGATATTCCTCGAAACAGGCGAGGCATTGCCACCCGTGTTTTCCAAAGGATCCGACGTCCAACACGTAAAGGACGTCGGGAGTTGACGTTGCCGCACAATTTTCCCGAGAGTGCTTCAAAATAACACCTGCGGCAGACGATGTCGATTTTTCGCGTGATCATCGCCAAGTCTGGATGTCGGGCCGCAAAAGAATTGGGCGGGTTCGAGCGTGTCTCGAAGCTGCCGCCGCGCGTTCTCTCGCCTCTCAACCAAGCCTTGCGCAGAAAGCCTCGAAAAGCGCGCGTCCCTCCGGCCACGCGCCGAGCCCGGAATCGGCGTTGATGTGGCCGAGCGCGCCGGCGGCGATCAGTTCGCTGCCCCAGGCGCGGGTGCATTCCGCTGCATGGTCGAAGGATCCGAACGGGTCGTTGGTGCTGGCAATGACGAGGGATGGAAACGGCAGGCGCAGGCGTGGCGGATCGACGAAGCTCGGGGCCTCCGTCATGTAGATACTTCCGGACGGATCGGGCGGCGAGACGAGGAACGCGCCGCGAATAGCGACCGTCGCCCCGGCGGCCCAATGCGCGACGAATTGGCAGGCAAGACTGTGGGCGAGCAGGATCGGCGCCGCCGTCGAGCGGG
>JAGWJK010001311.1 GCA_028865845.1 Rhizobiaceae bacterium | reverse complement strand
ATCGTCGACGATATCGAGCCGCAGAGGCAGGTAGCCGATCTTGCTGGTGATGATCGTGTAGGCTTCCTTGCTGGTGAGGAATTTCAACAGCTCGTAGGAAGCGCGCTGCTTCAGCGGGTCCTTGCTGAAGACGAAGAGGGCGCTGCCGGAATTGGTCGGTGCGGTCGGCTTGTCGCCGAACGAAGGCATGGCCGCGACGCGCAGGTCGAACTTGCCGGTCGCGGATTTCTTCAGGCTGGCATACAGCGCGCTGGTGTAAAGGAACATGCCGAGATTGCCGCTGGCCATCGTGTCGGCCGGGCTTGCCACGTCGATACGGGCATGCGCGCCGCTGTCGACCATGTCGCGCAGCATTTTCACCGCATCGGCGGCTTCGCCGTCGGCAAAGGTCAGCGTATTGCCGTCGCGCACCTTGCCGCCATTCGACATGACGATCGCCTGGTAGACGAAGGTGCCGTCGGCCGGACCATAGGCTCCCGGAAAGAAGCCATTCTTGCCGGTCTTTTCCTTGATGGCTTCGCCGGCTTTCTTGACATCTGCCCAGGTCTTCGGCGGCATGTCGGGATCAAGGCCCGCCTGGCGGAAGAGGTCGGCATTATAGAACAGGATCGGCGTCGAGAAGGTATAGGCGAGACCATAGGTCTTGCCGTCGACCTTGCCGAGTTCGAGACCCTGCGGGATCATGCCGGAGAGATGATCCTTCAGCTCCTGCGGGCTTACCATGTCTTCCAGCGCATTGGCGCCGAGATCGCTGGCGATATAGATGAGGTCACGGAAAACCAACTGGGCAACATCGGGCTGCTGGCCGGCGACGATATCGGCCTGCACGCGGCTCATGATCTCGTTCGACGGAACGGCAATGGTTTCGACTGTGATGTTCGGGAATTTCTGCTTGAAGCTTGCAAGCAGTTCCTTCGTCGCATCCGCACCGGCGCTGACCGAGGCGAGGTTGTAGTCATAGAAGGTGATCGTCACCGGCTGGTCGACGGTATCGGGCATCGCAGCATAGGCGGCCGGGAAGGGCAGCAAGGCGGCGCCGGCGATGGTCGCCATCAGCTTGAGATAGTGTCTGCGCAACATGGTTGATCGTCTCCGGTCGGATTATTCGGCGCTGACGGGCACGGCCCGGTCGAGCAGCATTTGCAGGGGATAGATGTTGAGCTCGCCGCGATCTGAAGGCAGCGGCACGAAGGCCATGGTCAGGCCCGAGGGCCGGATGGTGCCGATGCCGAAGGAGACGCCGCGCACCATGCGCAGGACGTCCGTGCGCAGGATATCGGTGGCGGCATGATGTCCCATGCCGACGACGACGGGGATGCCGTGCCAGACCGAGACGCGGTCGTGATGAATGTGGCCGCTGAGGATGCCGACGATATTGCGACCCTTCAGCATCGCCGCCAGTCGCTGCGACTGCGGGAAATGGATCGTCCGCCAATGGGTGACGTCGGGCTCCTCACCGAGCGCCGGTGGGTGATGTACGACAATGAGCTTCGGCAGCTCCGGATGGCTGTCGAGGGTACGCTC
>JAGWJK010000187.1 GCA_028865845.1 Rhizobiaceae bacterium | reverse complement strand
GACCCGGATTCGCCCACGATGGCAATGGTCTCGCCGCGATAGAGCTGGAACGAGATATCCTTGACGGCATCGACGATCCCGTCCTCGACCTTGAATTTCACCGCGACGTTGCGGGCATCGATCACCGGTGGCGTGCTCTTGCCGCTGGCATCGAGCCTGACGTCGGGAGCGAAGGAATTGGCGAGTGCGACTGACATGTTCCGTCTCCTCTCAATAGGGGTCGATGGCGTCGCGCAGACCGTCGCCGAGCGCATTGAAGGCGAAGACGGTGACCAGCACGAAGGCAACGGGTGAGAGAATCCACGGATAGGAGCCGATCACGGAATAAGTGGATGTATCCTGCAGCATCAACCCCCAGGAGATCAGCGGCGGCTTTACGGCAAAACCCAGGAAGCCGAGGAAGGATTCGAGCAACACGACGCTGGGGATCGCCAGGGTGACGGCGACGATGACGTGGCTCATCACATTCGGGAAAATGTGCTGCAGGATGATACGGCGATCCGTAGCGCCGACTGCCATTGCCGCACGCACATAGTCGATCCTTGCCAACGCCAGCGTCTTGCCGCGCACCTCGCGTGACATCTGCGCCCAGCCGAGCGCCGACATGACGATGATGACGAAGGCGAGGAAGACGTTGGTTGGCGCCGTCACCGGGATCAGCGAGGTCAGGGCCAGATAAAGCGGCAATTGCGGAAAGGCGAGGACCAGCTCGACGAAGCGCTGAACCCAGGTATCTAGAGTGCCGCCGAAATAGCCGGACACCATGCCGACCGTCGTGCCGACGATCGTGACGATGAAGACCACGGTCAGCGCGATCATCAGCGATATGCGCGAGCCATAGATGGCCCGGGAGAGGATGTCGCGGCCGAATTTATCCGTGCCGAGGAAATGCACCGGCTGGCCATCCGTCGAGGCGAAAAGGTGACGATCGCCGGGGATCAGGCCGAAAAGCTGATACGGCGCGCCCCGCACGAAGAAGCCGAGCAGCCGCGGATTGTTATAGTCGGGACCGACGATCGGCTGGAACGTGACGGGATCGAGTTCGTCGGATTCGGCCAGCGCATAGACGCGCGGCTGGAAGACGAAGTTACCATCCTTGTCGTGGAAGCTGATCATCTGCGGTGGCGCGAAGCCAGTATCAGTCGCCTTCGGATCATCAGGTGCCACGAATTCTGCAAATAGCGACATCAACAGCAGGAGGATGACAAGCACGAGGCCACCCATGCCGGTCCAGGATCGCTTCAGGCGGCGCCAGACGAGCGCGACATAGCTTTCATTGCCATGCTTTTCCTTGATCTTTTCGTCCGCGGGCGGTGGCGGGGAAGTGGAGAAGGCGAGCATCAGGCAATTCCTCCCTGTTGGCGGACGCGCGGATCAAGCAGGGCAAGCAGCATATCGGCGATGATGTTGCCGACGACGAGGGTTGCCGAAAGAACCATCATGAAGGTTGCGGTAACGTAGACGTCGCCGACCGCCATGGAGCCGACGATCGCCGGGCCGACGGTCGGCAAGGCGAAGATGATAGCAGTCTCGATCTCGCCGGTCAGCATGTAGGGCAGCACCACCCCTTGGTACATCACCAGCGGATGCAGTGCATTCGGCACGGCATGGCGCATGACGACGGCACCGCCGGAAAGGCCCTTGGCGCGGGCGGTTTCGACATATTGCGCATTCAGCGTATCGAGCAGATTGCCGCGCATCACGCGCATATTGTAGGCGAGCCCGCCGAAGGTGGCGATCGCGACGACCGGCCAGATATGTTTGACGAGATCGACGAATTTGTCCCAGGACCACGGCGCTCCGCCATATTGCGGCGAATAGAAGCTGCCGATTTCCGAGACGTTGAGCTGGAAGACCAGAATGTAGACGATGATCAGCGCCATGAGGAAGCGCGGTACCGTCATGCCGAGGAACGAGATACCGGAGAGCAGGCTGTCGATCCAGCTATACTGACGCGTCGCGGCCCATATGCCGAAGCCGATGCCGAGCACGGAGGCGAAGATGTGGCAGACGAGCGCCAGCGCCAGCGTTCGCGGCAGACGTTCGCCGACGACATCGGCGACCGGCTTGTTATAGAACATGCTGTAGCCGAAATCGCCTCTGGTGACGATCCCGCCGATCCAGTTGAAATACTGCACGACCATCGGCTTATCTAGCCCGTGCTCGTGGCGATAGATCTGCGCCTGCGCATCGGCCTGCGCGAACGATGCGCCGCCCTGGTTCATCAACTGCGAACGGATGTAATCGGCATAGTCGCCCGGCGGCGCCTGGATGATGGCGAAGGTCACCACGCTCAGGATGAGGAGCACGGGTATGGCAGAGGCTATGCGAACGAGCAGGAATCGCAACATGGGACGGTTCGCTTCTCTTTAAGTCACCGGTGGTCTGCACCCTTTCGGATAGCACGGACCGGCTGTGTTCACCTTTGTCCGGCTGCACCGCGCGCGGTGCAGCCGGAGTTTTCGACTGGGAGGTCGTTAGTTGATCGGACCGCTGCCGCCAGGCTTGCCGGGAAGCTGTTCCGGGAACAGCTCATACTTGCCTTGCTTGTCGGCCGCGACCCAAAGGCGCTCGCGGATGATCGAGTCTTCAGCCCAGTTGAACATGAAGATCGGCGTGCCCGGAGGAACATTCGAGAAGCGCTTGTTGATGATCAGCGCGCCCGGATATTCGGTCAGGCCGATATTGTAGAGATGCTCGGTCGAGATCTTCTGGTACTGCTTCATCAGATCCACGCGCTCGTTGCTGTCCTGCGAGGCGGTGAACTTGTTGACGATATCGACCATGTCCTTCTCGAACGGCATCAGGTCCAGCTGACCGCTTTCCGGCGCGCGATGGTTCCAGCTCGTGCGCGGTCCGACCGGAGCAAGCTGCTCGCTGTTTTGCACGACCGAGGAGAGCTCGGTGCTGTTGCGCCTTACCATCCAGTCGAAACGGCCGCTGTAGTTGGCATCGTCGCGCTTCGGTCCATCAAGGGCATTGATGATCACCCGCAGTCCAAGCTTCTCCATCTGGGCGACAACAGCTTCGGCAAGGCTCTTGTCAGTGGTGTAGTCGTTGCTGACCAGAAGCGTGATTTCGACGTCCTTGCCGCCGGCAGTGCCTGCCGGGAAGTTGACTATGCCGTCGCCATCCGTGTCCTTCAGGCCTGCCTTGGCGAGTTCAGCCTTGGCGCCGGCGAGGTCGAAAGGATAGTAGACCGTCGAATTGCGGTCGTAGAAGCTGGTGCCCGAGGACAGCCCGCCCGGATAGATCGCGGTGAACGGTCCCTTGACGAGGGCGTCGCCGATCGCCTTGCGGTCGAGCGCCATGGTAACAGCCTTGCGGAAGTCCTCGTTGCGGTTCAGCTCGCGGATCGCCTGGCCGCGTTCGTCCGGGGCACCCCAGCCGTTGGCGGAGAAATTCATCTGCAAATTATAGCCGATGAGGCGGGGACCGAAGGCGAGACGTGCCGGGGCATCCGGCTGGGCGGCGCGTTTCAGCGAGGCAACGAAGTTTTCCGGCTGCTCGAGGTTGGAAAGGTCGCCCGAGCCGGCAACGGCCTGCACGTCACGATCTGCCCAGGTCGAAAGCTTGTAGTGCAGCTCGTTGAGGTAAGGCAGCTGATTGCCCTTCTCGTCGACCTTCCAGTAGTAGGGATTGCGGCGCATGACGATGATATCGTCCGAGCGATATTCGACCGGCACCCAGGCGCCCATGACCGGGATGTTCATGTATTCCGGCGGGAAGGCATTCTTGAACTGCTCGTAGGTATTTTTGGAATACTTCGGATGCTGCGGCTTCAGAATATGTGCCGGGCCCGGGCAGAAGTTCGGGTAGGCCATCGTGTAGAGATACTGCTTCGGGAACGCGTCCTTGAAGGTCCATTCGATGGTGTAGTCGTCGACCTTCTTGAGCGTCGTGCCGACGCCGAAAGCTTCCGGCGACGCGCCGCCGCCGAGCGGAGACACGTTCGGATCGATGACTTCGTCTTCCCAGTAGAACATGATGTCGTCGGCGGTGAACGGCACGCCGTCGGACCATTTCGCCCCTTCGATCAGGTGCATGGTGAGCTTGTGGCCGTCAGGAGACCATTCCCAGCTCTTGGCAAGGTTCGGCAGCGGCTCGGTGTCCTTGGCCTCGACTTGGAACAGCGGCGCGGTGCGCGTCAGGCATTCGGACAGGCCGATGTCGATGCCGCCCCAGCCCTGTGTCTGGCCGGCGCCATAGTTCCAGCCCTCCGGTCGGCCGCCGATGACATGGCGCAGCGTATCGCCATAGACGCCGATGCCATCAGGCATGTTGCCGGTCTTGTAGACCAGCGGTTCCTTCGGCAGGCGATCCTTGACCGGCGGCAGCTTGCCGGTCTTGACGAATTTTTCGGTGACCCAGTCGGGCTCGTGATATTCCGGCAGCGCCTTGAATTCCAGGATGGAATCGCGTGCCACGTATTTGATCTTGCCTTCCGCGGGGAAAACCGGCGGCACCGGCGGCACGGTCGGTTCGGATGCATAGGCGCTCATGGCGATTGCTGATGTGGCAATCGTCAACGCCGCAAGAATGCTGATCGGTCGAAAATGTCTCATCGTTTTCTCTCTCCCACTATCGCGAGCATCCCACCGGGAGTGCCCTCTCCTCCATCAACGGGAAACGGTTTTTGCGACGGCGCCCTCCTCCTGAAGGCTCGCCGCCGCTCCGTTTCCCAAGTCCTCAGCTTGCCTGCTTCATGGCAGCCTTTTCCGCTCTCAACTCCTCGATCGAGCGTACGTTGCGGCTGGCGGCACCCTTCCAGTCGCGTGTCTTGACCTTGCTGCGCGACAGGCGGTCCTTGGCGCCTTCGACGGCATGCGCATATTGCGGCAACCAACGGGCTTCGGCCACCACCATTTCGTCGACCATCTGCCAGACTTCCTCGGGCGTCGATACGGCGCCGACCAGCGGGTCGTGCAGGACAGCGAGCTTCAAGAGATCGATATCGCCGCTGATGGCAGCGTGCACCGACATGCGCTGGACGTTGATTGAAGAGATGCAGGTCGCAGCGCAGGCTTCCGGAAGCGTGATGCCCGCCACCATGTTGATGCCGAAGCGATCGACGAAACCGGGCGACTCGATGATCGCATCGGCGGGCAGGTTGGTGATGACGCCGTTGTTCTTGACGTTGAAATGGCCGCGATAAACGCGATTGGTTTCGAGCGCTTCGAGAATGTGGCTCGCATGCTCGTTGGAACGCTTGGCGGGATCGATCGGCTGCGAGGCGCTGTCGAGGATCTGCTGGAATTCGGTCTCGAACCAGTTGCGGGTCTCGGTCGAGTGGCGAAGATAGCCGCCGGTCTCGCCGTGGATCCAGTCGGACATGTCGATCCACTTGTTGATCTCGTCCGGCCGCTTGCGATACCAGGGCAGGTATTCCGAAAGATGACCGTTACTCTCAGTCGAATAGACGCCGAACCGCTTCAGGACATCGATGCGCAGCTTTTCCTGCTGCGAGTAGACCGGATGCGCCTCGAAGGCGGCAATCAATTCGTCCTTGCCGATCTTGCGGCCGTTGAGGCGCAGGTCGACGAACCAGGTCTGATGGTTGATGCCGGAGCAGATATAGTCGAGTTCGGACTTATCCTTGGCGCCGAGGACCTCGGCAATCTGTTCGGCACCGTGTTGAACGCCGTGGCAAAGGCCGATCGTATCGACCTTGCCGTATTCGATCGCTGCCCAGGTGTTCATTGCCATCGGGTTGGCATAGTTCAGGAACTTGGCGCCCGGTTCGGCAACTTCGCGGATGTCCTTGCAGAAGTCGAGAATGACCGGGATGTTGCGCTGGCCGTAAAGAATGCCGCCGGCGCAGATCGTATCGCCGACGCATTGGTCGATGCCGTACTTCAACGGAATGCGGATATCTTCCGCATAGGCCTCGAGGCCGCCGACCCGTACGCAGCTGATGACGTAACGGGCGCCCTCGATGGCCTTGCGACGCTCGGTCGTTGCCGTAACGCGCGTCGGCAGCTTGTTCGCCTCGACGATCCGGTCAAGGATCGCCTTGATCATCATGAGGTTATGTTCGCTCATATCCGTCAGCGCGAATTCCACATCCTGGAATTCCGGCACGCAGAGAATGTCGGTGAACAGTTTTTTCGTGAATCCGACGCTGCCTGCGCCGATAATAGCGATTTTGAAACCCATGATCCTCGCCTCCAAAACGTCGAAACAGCCAGCAGGGGATGGGGGAGCAGTGTTTTCGTCCTATGGCTGCGAAAAGGCCGCAAACCCGACGAAACCAGCATTCTCTTCTCCCTCTGCCGCACTCCTCGGCAGTTACACGCTGTTTTCCGGGCGGGATTATGCCTATAATCATGGGGTCGACCAGAGAACTATTATGCTTTCAAGGGTAATTTTGTGCTGCAGGATTTGATCGCCAACGGACAGACCATGCGGACCGTTTCGCTGCCGCGCGGGCGCCACCGATTGCACGCCATGCCGACGAGTGCGGGCTATGAAATCCGGCAGGACGAAACCTATGACTGGGATGGTCGCCGGCGCGGGCAGACGCCGTTCACGGTGCTGCAGCACACGATCAGCGGCACCGGCCGGCTGCGCTACGAGAACCGCAACTATCGCCTCAGTGCCGGCGATACGCTGCTGGTGCTCGTGCCGCACAATCATCGCTACTGGCTGGAGAGGAACGAGCGCTGGGAGTATTTCTGGATATCGATGAACGGCGAGGAAGCGCTACGCATTCACCGCCTCATCCTTGCCGCCGCCGGGCCATTGCTGAAGCTGCAACAGTCGACGATCGATCATCTCGCTGATTGCAGCCTGCGCCTCGTGCGGGGGGCAACGACGCCCGCATCCGCTTCGGCCGTTGCCTATGAGGCAGCAATGGCGCTCTATGACGACGTCTTCAGCTCGCATGCTTTCGCGACCGATCGCTCCGCCATGCAGTCGGTCATCGACTATATCGAGGCCAATCTCGACCAGCCCCTGCCCGTCAGCGAACTCGCCAAGGTCAGCGGTCTTAGTCGTGCACATTTCTCGCGTGTCTTTGCCGACAGCGAAGGCCTGCCGCCGGCCGAGTTCGTGTTGCAGCAGCGCATGCAGAGGGCCGCGAAGCTTCTGACCAAGGCGGCCTATCTGCCGGTTAAGGAGGTGGCGATCATGTCGGGCTTCGACGACGCCAACTATTTCTCGAAGGCGTTTCGGCGCATCTACGGCACCAACCCGACAGAATTCCGCACCACCGGTATGTACGCGGCGGTGCGGGGCAGTCCTGGGGAGGAAATCAGGGGAACGCGCGGCAAATAGGTTTGCTACGCCGAATGCGGATACAGGTCGCTGTCGTCACGCGGCACTTCGAGGCGTGCCAGCTTACCCTCTTCCGCCTTGTAGAAATATTGGCTCGCCACCAGCCAGCCCTTCAGCGGCCGCAACGGCGGTATGCAGGTCAGTAGCATGAAGGGGAGCGTCGTAAACGCATGCACCCAATAAGGCACCTGGA
>JAGWJK010001310.1 GCA_028865845.1 Rhizobiaceae bacterium | reverse complement strand
TCAGATGTCGGTTCGAAGAGGATTTTGACGCCGGGATTGGCAGCTTCGAAGGTGGCGATCTGCGCCTGATACATCGCAAGCTGGTCGGGAGAAGCCTGCGGCGACCACCAACGGATCGTTACTTCGTCAGCTGCGTTGGAACGGCGCACGAAACCCGGCGCCACACTGGCGAGGCCGGCAACACCGATGCCCTGCAGCACATGGCGCCGCGAAACATCTTTCGTCCCCGCCTTAATCAAGGATGCAAAAATACTCGACATAAACACGCACTCCCCTATTTTGATTTATGGATTGGCAAATTCGTTATGCGTACATATGTTCGCAAATATGATCAGCATTTCGGTTGACTGACAAGACGATTTTCGATTTTTCTTCACAAATCCGCGCTCTTTGCATCTATATCGCTGATTTCACTTGGATTTATGTAACGCCCGATCTCATGTATCAGATTTTATTTTTCGTACATTTGTTCGAAATTGATGACATGGTTTGTCCGATGATGTAAATCAGAGCGCAAAGCCAACTAACGAGGAATGATCATGAACATCGTCAAGGACGCGTTGCTTTTCCGTGAGGCCTTCTATTCCGACGGCCAGTGGCACAAGGGGAACGGCGACGCGATCAAGGTCGTCAACCCGGCCACCGGCAAGGTGATAGGCTCCGTCCCGAAGGCGACCGTCGAGGATACGCGCGCCGCGATCGAAGCGGCACACGCCGCCTTTCCCGACTGGGCGGCGCGGCCGGCCAAGGAACGTTCGGCGATCATGCGCAAATGGTTCGAGCTGATCGTTGAAAACGCAGACGATCTAGGCCGCCTGCTGACGGCCGAACAGGGCAAGCCCTTTCCGGAGGCACGCGGCGAAATCCTCTACGGCGCCGCGTTCTTCGAGTGGTTTGCCGAGGATGCGAAGCGCATCTCCGGCGAAACGATCCCTGCCCCGACCCGAGACAAGCGCATGCTCGTGATCCGCCAGCCGATCGGGGTCTGCTCGGCGATCACGCCCTGGAATTTCCCGATGGCGATGATCCCTCGCAAGGCTGGTCCTGCAATCGCCGCCGGCTGCACCATGGTGCTGAAACCCGCCAGCGCCACGCCATTTTCCGCTCTGGCCCTCGCCGAGCTCGCCGAGCGTGCCGGCCTGCCCAAGGGCGTCTTCAATGTCGTCACCGGTGCCGCCGGCGTCGTCGGCGAAGAGCTGGTGACCAATCCGCTAGTCCGCAAGATCACCTTCACCGGCTCGACCGAAGTCGGCCGCGAACTGATGGCCAAGGCCGCCAAGACGATCAAGAAGGTTTCGCTCGAACTCGGCGGCAACGCGCCGCTGATCGTGTTCGATGACGCCTCTCTTGAGACCGCAGTTCAGGGCGCATTGGCCTCGAAATTCCGCAACATGGGCCAGACCTGCGTCTGCGCCAACCGCATCTATGTCCAGGACGGGATCTATGACGCCTTCGTCAAGCGCTTTGCGGAAGTGGTCGCGGCGATGAAGGTCGGCGACGGTTTCGAGGACGGCGTGCTGCAGGGACCGCTGAT
>JAGWJK010000186.1 GCA_028865845.1 Rhizobiaceae bacterium | reverse complement strand
AATGTTTGTAAGGTTAGATGTCCATAGCGACACAAGCTTTCGTATGGAACTATGCGTGAAAATCCCGCCCGTTCGGCCGGGACCTAGACAAGGTATGGACCGTTGAAGGGCTTCGAACCGACCGCATCTCCTGCGTCATGACATGATTGAAAATGTCCTCATCTGCCGAGGCTTTGCCGCAGCGTTGTCAAGGAGCCGCCCTGCTTAACCGCACCTGGCAAGGGATGGCCGACGACCTGCTCGGCCAAGCGGCCGCATTCGATCAAGGCTTCCAGATCAATACCGGTTTCAATGCCCATTTCGTGGCACATGAAGACGAGGTCTTCGGTGCAGATATTTCCCGCTGCTCCCTGATGTGCCGCGAACGGGCAGCCGCCGAGACCACCGACTGCCGCATCGAAATGCCGGATGCCCATCTCCAGAGCGGCGTATGCATTCGCCACCGCCAGGCCGCGCGTGTCGTGAAGATGCAAGCTGATCCCGAAATCCGGGAAACGATCCTGAATGGCACCAACCACCGCCTTGATTGAGGCCGGCGTTGCCCAAGCCATTGTATCGGCAAGGGAGACGCTGTCGATCGGCAGCTCGAATTCCTCGGTCAGCGCCTTGATCGCCGCGATCTCAGACAGGACCTTGTCGACAGGGACGTCACCAGAGAAGTTGCAGCCAAATGCTGCGGTCACCGATGCTTCGGTGATCGGAATGGCGAGTCGCTGATAGCGATGGATCTCCTGTAACGTATAAGCGCTGTGTTCCTCCGGTGTTCGGTTCAAATTTTTCTTGAGGAAGGCGTCCGAAGCGTATCCACGCAGCTTGCCAACGATTGTCAGCCGGTCGCGAAACGCCAGAGCGCGTTGCAATCCGATCTCATTGAACCAGATCGCCGAATATTCGATGCCTGGCCGCGGCGTGATGCGGCTGACCACGTCGTCTGCATCGGCCATGCCCGGCACGCGGTTCGGGCTAACGAAGGAAACGGCCTGGATGGATTTCAGCCCGGTGTCGGAAAGCGCATCGATCAATGCGACCTTCTTTTCCGTGGGGATCATCTGCTTTTCGATTTGAAAGCCCTCGCGAGGACCTTCCTCGGAGATCACGACAGACGTCGGAAGAGCCATGATATCAAACTCCTGTTGGGTCGTGTCGACGGCCCTGTGAATGCCTCAGATCGCCTGGGCTTCGACGGGCCGCCCGGCCTGATGATGTTGAAGGTTCTCGGCCACGAACACAGCCTTCTGGCGGAGGACATCAAATCCACCACCGGCGACATGGGGGGTCACCAATATGTTGGGCAAAGACAGCAACGCGGTTCCGGACGCCGGCGGCTCTGTTGCCAGGACATCCAATGCTGCAAACCGGAGGCGTCCATCTGCGAGAACGCGCTGAAGATCGCCTTCATTGACGATAGCGCCGCGTGCGGTATTGATGAGAAGCCCTTCCGGCCCGAGCCGCTCAAGCAGATCCTCGCCGACCATGCCACGCGTTTCTGCCGTCAAAGGCACATGCAAGGTGACGACAGATGCCGCGTCAAACAATTGCTCGAGGCTGTCGCACTGCTGAAGCCTTGAAGAGGGCGGAAGCTCCAGCGGCCGACGCGCATAGACGAGAACCTTTGCGCCGAAACTCAACACCAGCGCCGCTGTCGCGCGGCCAATCGCACCATATCCCACGACCCCGACCGTGCTGCCCGCTAGCTGCCGTGTTTGTCCGCGCAGCCGCCATCGGTCCCATTCGCGCTTTTGCCGCGCATATCGATGCCGACTGGTCGTCGTGATCCGATTGCCGCTACGCGCGCCGCGGGGTCCTGCACGGCAACTTGATTCCGAAAGCCTGATGTCGTTTGAGGCGCAATCGTCTGCAACGCCAACCCGGCTGGAGTGACTGGCCCGCATCTCGTTAGTCGAAGGAAGCCAAGGAAATCCAAGCTGATGCCGGGTTCCCGCCAGACGTTGGCCGCGGCTGCAACCGTTAGCCTATTTGCCGATGATCTTCACTGACTCACCCCGCCATTGCGGACCGGCCTTGCCGCGACGGCTGATCATGGTGGAAGCTGCCATTCTTGTAGCAGTTGCGGACGCGTCGTTCGGCGGCTATGAATCGTTTCACATCGAATTCAACTTGGAGAGCGCAATGGCAAACGGGGCCGTCAAATTTTTCAATCAGGACAAGGGTTTCGGCTTCATAACGCCTGATGACGGAGGGCAGGACGTGTTCGTGCATGTCAGCGCCGTCCAAGGATCAACGCTTCTGCGCGATGGCCAGAAGGTATCCTACGATCTCGGTCAGGACCGAAAGACGGGAAAGTCAAAGGCTGAAAACGTCAGGTCGATCTAAAGACGAAAGCGGCTCCAAGACATTCTATCGAAGCACCTAGATGCGCGCTACCGTGCCGGCCTGTATCCGTCACCCCAAGCTTACCCTTCGAACTATGATCGTTCAACACGACACTACCTTCGAGTCGAGGATCAGCGGAGGTTAACTTAACGACCATTTTCCGACGAAAACAAAGGGACTGACGAGGAGCGCCAGTCCCCGCATGCTCAACTGTGACGTATCTCTGTGCCATGCACATTCAAACATTCACGGATGAACCCAGCAAGCGCGGTCCACCTTTGGCTAAAACCATAGTGCCATCGACATAGCTTCCGTTGGCGAAAGGTCGATATAGCTGCCGTCCGCGAGCGTCACTTCCGGTTCGCAGGCACCAAGCGGGCCGACCTTCTTACCGCGTATAACACCTTCGACCGTGACGTGTATTTGTACGCAATGGCAGATGAAGATCGGCGTCTGCTTCTCATGAAAATGGCGGACGATCGCCTGGATACGCTTGTCGGTACGATGAATTCCGGTCCGCGCCCGCCGGCGCAGTAAACAGCGTTGTACTGCTCCGTTGGGCTTCCGCTTCCGAAAACGTCTTGTTGATCGTAAAATAGTGACCAAGTTTCTCTGTATAGGTTTGATCGCCCTCGAAGTCATGCACGGAGCTTGACGGTTCCGCACACCGGCGCCTGGCCGACAAGATTTGCAGCCGTCATATAGATCGCCGTCTTGATCATCGATGGCGCATGGGGCGTCTCGACCGGGGTCATGGAGTCACCGTCGAGTACCTCCTTCACGATATTCTTCATGCCATTGCCGACGAGTGCAAGCTTGATGTCCTTCCGTCCGGATTAGACTTCGCCGCTCCTTCAGCAAGCGGACCAGTTCACTCTGCACCCAAGGTCCCAGAGCGTGGTCGAGGATCGGTCCAACGCTTTGGATAACAACCATATGACCATTCTGAGGGACTTAGGCGTTCCCGGCAGACAACTCGATGCGGCGCTGTGCAAGACGATTCGAAACGCTAACGAGGGACAATGCCGTTAAAATACACGCAAAGATTCCTCAGTCGCTGCATACAACAAAGCTCAAGCTAGAGCCTGTTTGACTTGGCGTATCATTTATACTGCGCGACATCAGGATCAATTCGAAGGCTTCAACACACGTCTCGAGAATGGTTCCGATCAAGATTTGCCGGGATGAAAACCAGATTTTAGTAGCCCCTCGACATATCCACGGCATCGTTCAGCCGCTCCCCGGCAAGGTAGCGGTCAAGATTGTCCGCCAGCCTGTCACCGATCCGATCCGCGATATCCTGGGATGTGTAGGAGAGATGCGGCGTCAAACGGATGTACGGATGACGATAAAACGGGTGTCCTTCAGGCAAGGGCTCCGGGGAGGTAACATCCAATGTTGCCGCCGCCACCTGCTTTCGCTCGATTGCTTCAAGTAGTGCATCGTCATCGATGACCTCGCCGCGACAGACATTGATAATATGCAACCCTGGCTTGGCCTGAGCAAGAGCCGCCCTGTTAAGCATGCGTCGGGTGTCTCGTGTCAGTGGAACGGCCAGGACCAGATGATCGATCTCGGCAATCATCTCCTGAAGCGATTGATATGCCTGGAGGCCGCCGTCAGGCGATTGCGAGGCGGATGAGCGGCGCACGTAGCTGACATTCATTCCGAGCGCTCGCGCCTTTGCCGCCGTGCGGACGCCGATCGCTCCCAGACCGATCAAGCCGAGCTTTTTCCCGGAAACGAACCCCAAGGTCCGCTTTGTCCAATCCCGAGGCGAACGCACCAAAAGCGCATCGAACAATTGCTTTTCGTGGGCAAAGATTGCGGCGATCACATATTCGGCGATTGCATCGGCGGTGATGCCGCGGCCTGTCGTGACGAGCGGTGCGTCGAAAAACCATTTCGGAAAAATGTCGACGCCAGCGCCGACGACCTGGATCCATTTCAGATTATAAGGCCAGCCTCGCGGCGACTCCGCCGGGGCGGAATGCCAGCCGTTGAAAATGGTGAACAGGAGATCCGCCTCCTTGGGGACCTCCCATACTGAACGGTCCTTGGAATAAGGCAAAAGAATCGGCTCGCTGTTGTGCCGCCGCAGCCGCTCGATTTGATCCTCGTCCAGATTGCACGCTATGACAGGCCGCAACGCACCCTCCCTCTCCGACTAGAGCGCAACAACGCCAAGAGGGCGTACTTTTACCGGCTGGCGAAAAGTGCCGTTGATCAAGGGCTTTCCGAACTCGGGAACTTCGATCTCGAAGACATCTCCATCCTCCGTCTTTACTCCATCACCGAAGGAAGCGACGGAGGTTCCCATGAATTGCACGTGGACGTTCCCCGGCTGCAGGAACTGATTGTACTTGAAATGGTGATATTCCAGGTTAGCGATCGAATGGCTCATATTATCCTCTCCAGTCGGGAAAGGCTTGTACCAGATGACGTCGCCGTTACGGCGAATCCGAACCTCCCCCAGCAGTGCCGAAGGCAGCTCACCCGTCAGCAGTTCCGGCCCGAAGGAGCAGAATCTGAGTTTGGAATGCGGAAGGTAGAGATAGTTTTTCTTTTCCATCACATGGTCGGTGGCCTCGTTGCCGATGGCAAAGCCGAGCCGGTATGGCATGCCGTCCGCGCCGATGACGTATAACCCTACAATTTCAGGCTCCTCACCTTCTGGCCCGCCCTTCCAAGAACATCGAGTATGATGTCGTTCTCTTAAAGGGAAGGAGCCAAGCCATAACCAATAACTAGCATTTTTCGATTGCGCGAGATGAAATTTAAAGTAGCATTTCCTACGGTTGTAGAGTGATAGAACATGACGCTATAGAAAGCACTGGAGTGATCGCTCCTGTAGCGTGAGGTCGTTCGTCATCGTGGTGGGGTCAGATGGGAGAAACTGCGGATTACAAGCAGCCGGTAAAGGACGCTGAACCATCTCAAGTCCTCCCGGAAGATGGGGTCGCCCTTTGCCTATCCGGTGGAGGCTACCGTGCCATGCTCTTCCATATTGGAGCGTTGTGGCGTCTCCACGAAACCGGGACACTTCGCTCAGTCAAGCAAATTTCAAGTGTGTCTGGGGGCTCTATTACCGCGGGAAAATTGGCGTTGTCGTGGAATACGCTCATGTCGTCGGACTGGGACCGCGATGTCTTTCAAAGGGAAATAGTGACCCCGTTGCGGTCCCTGGCTGACAAGACCATCGACAGTCCTTCCGTTTTGCTGGGAATCCTTCTTCCGGGAGGCGTTGGCAGGCATGTCGCCAACGCTTACGACAAACGCCTTCTGCATAACGCGACACTGCAGGAACTACCCGACGCGCCAGTTTTCGTGATCAACTCCACGAACGTACAGTCCGGAGCACTCTGGCGCTTCCGCAAGGACTACATGCGGGATTACAAGGTGGGCGAGGTCCAAAAACCAGGTATACCGCTTTCCTACGCAGTCGCGGCTTCATCGGCATTTCCACCGTTTCTGTCGCCATTCACACTGAAACTTGGTGAGAATCAGTTCACACCGGGTTCCGGCGACACGCTTCAGCGTAAGCCGTTTACGACGAATGCAATCCTGACCGACGGGGGTGTCTACGACAATCTCGGTCTCGAGCCAGCGTGGAAACAGTATAAAACTATCCTTGTCAGCGACGGCGGAGGCAAGATGGGCCCGCAGGCCAGACCGTGGCTAAACTGGGCCTTTCACTCGCGCAGAGTCTTAGATCTGGTCGACAATCAGGTCCGCGCGCTACGCAAGCGCCAGTTGATGGGGTCATTCCAGGCCGAAGACGGGGATGCTACCCACCGATCCGGCGCCTACTGGGGAATTCGGACCAACATATCCAAATACAGTCTCCATGACACGTTACCCTGTCCCTGTGATCGGACCCTTGCGCTTGCAGAAATTCCGACACGACTTGGCCGGATGCCATCGTTGCAGCAGGAACGTCTCATTAATTGGGGATACGCGGTAACGGATGCGGCACTCAGGCGGCACGTGAACTCGTCTTTGTCCGCTGCGATAGCATTTCCTTTTCCCAATGCTACGGTTTGACCAAAATGCCGATTTCCTTCCCCAGAAGTCTTGTTGAACATTTATTGCTCGGCCCCGAGGGTGATCGACGGCAATTGCAGGACTCACCTGTGCTCGGGGACGTCTGGATTGCGTTCGCGGCCGAGCCTCACCTCGCGCAAGAGCTCCTGTTGACCCCGTACAAAGAGCATGGGTCCAGCTCTGTGGCCGTCGCGGTGGACGGGCGTATCGCCCGCGATCGAAAAAACCGCGACCGCAGACAGAAGGCCGATATCGCTTACCTCCAGGGAATCGTCGCGGCGACCGTCAACTTCGACGAGCTCCTTCGGGTGATCGTTCCCCTGACGAGCTGGTGGGGGAAAGAGTGGACGGACGAGAATAGGACGCGATATCTGGACTACTGGCCGGAGGAATCATTAATGATGATTATTCTAACGGCTAGCCAAATGTTGGCCCGGTGGGGGACGTCGTCGCGTCGACCGAACCGCGTCGAGAATACAATTTCCGCCCTGGACCGTTACGTCGTGCTTTCCGCGATCATACTCTGGGGCATGACGGCGCAAGCCGACAGCGATCCAGCCACCATGGATGACAAATCCTATGCTGACCTGATTAAGGAAAATGCCGACGACATTGCCAGCGGAATGCTGCAGCTATTGCGGGCGGCCTCCGCGCCATCCCATAAAAAAGAAGATGTTCGACCGTCGCCATTGATCTATCAGATATCGTTGAACCGCGAAGTGAGCATGGCACTGACCAGGTCAGTGCCGGCGGTGAAGGCCGACGCCGCTAGAAACCTGTTCAAGGTGGATTGCTCGAACATCGCCTGGGCGGTCATCGATACCGGAGTGCAGGGGCGGCATCCTTGCTTTGTCAACCCGGATACGCAAGTAAGTCGTGTCAAGGCCAGCTTCGATTTCAGCAATTACCGTCGCATCGTAAGCCTCGACAATCAACGCATTTTCGCTCGGGGTGGAGATGCCGTCGAACAGGCGGAACGCCTTGAAGAGCTCATTGGCAGGGACGATCTGCTGAACAAGCCCACGGATTTGGAAGCAAAAAAACTTCTCCGTCGACTCGCGCTCGATCTGGAAAACAAACGGCCCGTACATTGGGAGTTCGTTCGGCCATTCGTAGAGATCGATGTT
>JAGWJK010001309.1 GCA_028865845.1 Rhizobiaceae bacterium | reverse complement strand
TGAGCCAGGAAGAGCGCGAAGCCGGCGAACGGCCCGGCATTCTAGAATCCGACGCGCTCGATAGCGGCAACGATGACGCAAGCACTGCGCTTGGCAGTCTGATGGCGAAGTTGATGCAGCTGCCTGCCGGCGGCACTTCGTCCAAAAAGGCGGCTGAGGCGAATACCTCGCTCGGCATCGATCTTATGACGCCCATGGATGCTTATAACAGCACCTACGGCCAATACGATATGGATAGTCTGGCGGCCTGACAGGGGCCGTATCACAGGGATTGCGAAAGCGGTTTGCCGGGCGCCGGCAGGCCGCTTTTTGCGTTGGAAATCCGCTAATTCTCCCATTGCGGGAACACCATCATCCATGACGCGTTGAGGAAGGGCATGCTCATTATCGGTTGCTTTCGAGGCGGCGGATCGAGTGCCACAAAATCAAAAGATTAGAATACCCTATGCATCAGGCGTGGAGGGTGGGTTCTTTCGAAGCGAAATTGGAGGATATTTCCATGAAGGCTGTTCTTCTGGCTGCGGCCCTTGCTGTGATCACCGGCTTGCCCGCCATGGCGCAAACCAAGCAGACCGCGATTGCCAATTTCGTTGGCGAGGATGGGAAGCAGGCGGGGCGGGCTGTGCTGACCGAAGCGAAGGGCGGCGTTCTCATCGAACTCGATATTTCCGGCCTGCCGGTCAATCGCTGGGTCGCGTTCCATATCCATGAGAACAATCGCTGCGACCACACCCACGGCTTTGAATCCGCCGGCGGACATTTCAATCCGACGAAAGCCGAGCACGGTTTGCTCGCCGCCAACGGGCCGCACGCCGGCGACATGCCCAACCAATATGTCGACCAGGACGGCAAGCTGAGGGCGCAGGTGTTCAACACCATGGTGTCGCTCGACGACAAGAATGGCATTCGCGGCCGAACCCTGATGATCCATGCCGACTCGGATGACTACCGCAGCCAGCCGGTCGGCGGCGCCGGTAAGCGCCTGGCCTGCGCGGTCATCGAATAGCGCCGACGAAGTGATTCGTCCCGAATTTCCCGCGCGCCGCAAAGCACCGGTTGTCCAGGCCCTATCGAGGCCCACCGCTAATGTGATTCGAAGGGGTGTCAATTGGGGTTAATAATCAATTAACACCTATCTTTGACCCCCTTCGTAAATCGGCCTATCCAAATCTCATTTCAACAAGCGTGCTGCGTCTCAACGAAACCGCCTGATGGCGTTTCATTTAGGAGATTTGGATGAGTGGTATTTCTTCGATCGGAAGCAGCGCGAGCGCTGCGTCCTACAGCCCCCTCGATAAGAACCAGGACGGCGTCGTGGACGCTCAGGAGCTGCAGGAAGCAGCGCAATCAGGCTTGCTCTCGGCGAGCATTCTGAACGACGAAGACAGTGATTCCAGCAGCAGCGCAACCGATGCGTTCTCGGGAAATCTGGCATCGATGCTCCTGCAGATGCAGCAGAACAGCACGACCGGCAGCAACACCAGCTCCTCAAGCGATGGCACGTCCGATCAGTCCCAGTCGCCGATCGACCAGC
>JAGWJK010000185.1 GCA_028865845.1 Rhizobiaceae bacterium | reverse complement strand
CATGCTCCTGCACGTTTATTCACGAATATTCGTGATAATAACAAAAATGAGTCGACAATCAAGAATTTTCACGCATATTCGTGCGACTTCCCGCAAGAAGCGGGGAGATAAGGAGATGTAAGATGTTGATCCTGATTGCCGGGCCCTATCGCTCCGGAACCGGGGATGATCCCCAGAAGATGGCTGAGAATTTGAAGCGCCTCGAAGAGCCGTCATACGCCCTGTTCAAGGCCGGCCACCTGCCGATGATCGGCGAATGGGTGGCGCTGCCGGTCTGGCATGCGGCGGGTGGCGAGCGTATCGGCGACGATCTCTATGAAGAGATCTTCCACCCGACCGCCGGCCGGCTGTTGCAGCTTTGCGAGGGGGTGCTGCGGCTTCCGGGCGCGTCCAAGGGGGCGGACAACGACGTGCGCATCGCCAATGAGCGCGGCATTCCCGTCTGGTACCGGCTGGAGGATGTGCCCGGCTGCGGTTGAGCCGATTCATCAAAAGCTTTCATCGCGACGATCAGCGCCAGCCTCTTCCGTATTTCCTTGCTCGGCTTTAACTTTTGTCAAAACCGCGCCAGGGAGACGGATATGTTGGCACTCTATTTTTCGCCGGGCAGCTGCGCGCTGGCCAGCCTGATCGCTCTCGAAGAGTCGGGCCTCGCTTTTGAGGCCCGACGTGTCAATTTCCCCAAGGGTGAGCAGCGCTCGCCGGAATACCTCGCGATCAATCCGAAGGGACGCGTTCCCGCACTCGTGACCGACAGGGGCGTCATCACCGAAAACGTGGCGATCATGACTTATATCGCGCAGATCGCACCGGCGGCAAAGCTGGCGCCGCTTGACGATCCCTTCGACTTCGGTCGCATGCAGGCGTTCAACAGCTACCTGGCATCGACCGTGCATGTGAACCACGCCCATAAGGGGCGCGGCTATCGCTGGACCGATGATCCCGCGGCAATCGAGATGATGAAGGCAAAGGTGCCACAGACGATGGGCGAGAGTTTCGCACTGATCGAAGAAAAGATGCTCGAAAGCCCCTGGGTCATGGGCGAGCATTATAGCGTCGCCGACGCTTATCTGTTCACGCTCACGAGCTGGCTGCCGGGTGATGGCGTCGATATGGCTCGCTTTGAGAAGGTCAGCGCCCACTACGCGCGCATGCAGGAGCGTCCGGCCGTGCAGCCGGCGCTTGTCGTCGAGCGCGGATGATTATCGGCCCTCGAAGGCGGCTTTGAGTTTTTTCGGCGCACGAAACCGCCACGCCTCGACGAGCCGCACCTTCAATTCGTCATCGCCGATTTCGGCGATGCGGAGCGGGAGCGAAGGCCAGCCGCGATAATGGTCGGTCTGGAAATAGATCTCCGGCGCCATCTCGATCAGCTGTTCCTTGTGATCGATCGGCAGAGCAAGCACCACCGTCTCGGCATTTTTGACCGACACGAATGCCTTGCCACCGACCTTCAGGGCCGGCGTGCCATAGCTCGTGCTGATCTCGATTTCCGGAAGACCCGCCTCGGCCGCAAGCCTTTGCAGACGCAGGAAAATGGCGGCGACGTCGTTGCTGGTCTCCATCTGCACGCTCTGCCTCTCGATTGCCTCCACAATGAGAGCAGCATAAGCCGTGAGATGAGGAAATGAACCTAAAATCGCACAGGGGTAGCGACGCCAATCGCTTCCTCCGTACCTACGCACACGACGTTAATTCGTTCTCCCGGGTCTCCGCATTGCGCCCGAGATTTTCCGGCATCAACGGCAGATCCGCCAGTTCGTCCAGCGACATGGCATCAAGCGCTGGGTGGGACAGTGGATCCTGGTCGGAGGCCCGATCCTCCTCATGGAGTTGAGTGAAGAAAAACTTCAGTATGGACATGTCCGCCTCCTTGCTCTTTCACGATGTCGTGCCTTGGGCAATCCTATTCACAGCTCAAGAGCGATCGTTAGTTTCATACCGCGATGATCGCGCGCGCTCAGCGCGATTTCAATTGAGAATGCGAGGAGGATGATATAGATATTCTATATGAGAAATCTCAACAGCATTCACCTGAACGGCCTTCGGGCCGTGGAGGCCGTCGGCAGGCTGGGGTCGCTGCAGGCAGCAGCGGATGAACTCGGCGTCACTGTTGGGGCTGTCAGCCAACAGGTCATCAAGACCGAGGCGCAGCTCGGGCGGGCAGTGTTCGAACGGACGTCCAAGGGGATGGCGGTGACCGAGGCCGGGAGTTCGATATTGGCGCGGCTCGGCGAGGGGTTTCAGGCCTTGTCGGCGGCGGTCGCGGCGGCACAGCATCGCGATGACAATATTCTTACCATATCGGTTGCGCCGGTGCTTGCGGCGCGGTGGCTGGTGCATCGGCTCGATCGTTTTGCCAAGCTGCATCCCGATATCCGGCTGCGGATCGACGCCACGACGCAGCTCGTCAATCCAGCCACTTCGGATGTCGATATCAGCATTCGCGTCGGCAACGGTCACTGGCCGGGCGTCAAATCCGAGCTGTTGTTGTCACAGGAGATTTTCCCCGTCGTCACGCCGCAGATCGCCGGCGCGCTGAAGGAACCCGCCGATCTCCTGCGTGTGCCTGCGGTCATCGACGCCCATGCGATGTTCACATGGGAAGTGTGGCTGAAGGCTGCCGGTCTTTCAGGCGCCTCCATGGAGGCACGCCATGTATTCAACGACGCTTCACTCTGCCTTGATGCCGCCATGGCCGGCCAGGGCGTCATGCTTGCCTGGCAGACCCTGGCTGCCTATGCGCTGCAGCAGAAATGCCTCGTCGACCCCTTCGGCATCCGCGCCAAAACCGGCTTCGGCCACTATTTCATAACGGCCGAAGGCGTACGCGAGGCCAGGAAGGTCACGGCCTTCAAGACTTGGATGCGCAAGGAGATGGAAGAAAGCATGCGGCAGTTCCAATGACCGCCGGCCTTCCGATCCATCAATCGGTCGGCTCCTTGCCGCGCGTTGCCTGCATCGCCTTATAGGCATCGCGCGCCTGGCAACGTTCGATCCAGCTTTTCACCTTCGGGCGGCTGTCGAACAACGCCTGTTCGGTCTGCGCATAGCGAAGCACTTCGGCAAGATTGAGATCGGCGGCGGTGAAGCGGTTTCCGACGAGATAGTCCTGATTTTGCAGGTGCTTTTCCAGGACATCCAGCGGCTTCTTCAGCGAGCGGCTGGCAACGGCTATCCCGGCCTTGCCGGCCTCGCTGGTTTCCTGGGCGTTGTCATAGATGCGCACCACCGCGACGCTGTGTGGCTCGACCTCGGTTGCCGCCCACATGGTCCACATCGACATCAGCCCTTCTTCCTCGACCGTCTTGCCGGCCAGCGGACCACCATACTTGCGGGCGAGATAAAGGTTGATCGCGAGCGACTCATGCATCACGAGGTCGCCGTCTCTTATGCTCGGGATCATGCCCATCGGATTGATGGCGAGAAACGCCGGCGACATCGTATTGATCTGGGCATCGGCAGCTATCGGATTGGCGAGCCGGTGCGCCTGGATGACCGGCTCGGATTCAAACTCGAGGCCAAGCTCCAGGGCCATCCAGTAGTTGCGTGAAGCGCGCGAGCGGTAGACGCCGTAAATTGTCAACATGATCTGTCTCCAGGGATTCGAATGCGTGGCAGATTATGAGGCTGGTTCGACGAGTAAAAGACCTTGTCGCTGATATCATCGATGAAAGCTCGTGATGGATGAGAGTATCGTGGCCGCCTCGTCCTTCGAGGTTTCGTCCGATGGGCTACGCGCCTCACGATGAGGCGGAGTAGGCTAAGTCGTTTGCCGAGAAATACCGTGTCGGGGACGAGCGTCGACCAAAGATTAGCCCTCACCCTGAGGCGCGAAGGCTGAAAGCCGCAGCCTCCAAGGGCGAGGGCGGATGGCAAGAGCATTGCGAGCATGAATATATGCGTCGACCGCCCGAAACCTTTGCAAATCATGCTGTCGGCGCCCCGCCTTCGTTCGGAAATTAGCATGCACGCGTGTTAGCATAGCAGCAGGTTTTCGTCCGGATGCGGTTGGAGGCATCCCGCGAAAATCGGTAGGCGCAATCGGTAACTGCGATCTCGGGAGGAGAGCAGATGCTTGCGACGAGCGTATCGCTTGACGACAAATATACGGCCGAGGAAGGCCGCGTTTTCATGACCGGCCTGCAGACGCTTGTGCGCCTGCCCATGACCCAGATGCGCCGCGACCGCGCCGCTGGCCTCAACACCGCCGCCTTCATCTCAGGCTACCGCGGCTCGCCGATCGGCGGCTATGACCAGCAGCTTCTGAAAGCCAAGACTTACCTCGACGCCCACGACGTCACCTTTCAGCCCGGCATCAACGAGGACCTCGCCGCAACGGCCATCTGGGGCACGCAGCAGGTCGGTCTTTCGCCCGGCGCCCGCAAGGACGGCGTGCTCGGCATCTGGTACGGCAAGGGTCCCGGCGTCGATCGCTCCGGTGATGTGCTGAAGCACGGCAATGCCGCCGGCACCTCGAAACATGGCGGGGTTCTCTGCTTCGCCGGCGATGACCATTCCGCCAAATCGTCCACGATCCCGCATCAGACCGATCATGATTTCATGTCGGCGGTCATCCCCGTCCTCTATCCATCCTCCATCCACGAGTTCTTGGAATATGGCCTGCTCGGCATCGCCATGTCGCGCTATTCGGGCTGCTGGGTCGGTATGAAATTCATCGCCGACACGATCGAGACCACGGCCGCCGTTGATCTCTCCGGCGAAAACAGGCAATTCGTTCTGCCGACGGATTTCGAGCTGCCGCCCGGCGGCTTGAACCTGCGCTGGCCCGATCCGCCGTTGGTGCAGGACGACCGGCTGCAGACCTACAAAGCCTATGCCGCCATTGCCTTTGCCCGCGCCAATCGCGTCGACGAAATCACCCATGACGTGCCGAACGCTCGTTTCGGCATTATCTCCTCCGGCAAGGCCTATGAGGATGTGCTGCAGGCGCTGCGCGAGCTGGAAATCGGCCCGAGCGAAATGGCGGCGATCGGCCTTCGCATCCTGAAGGTCCGCATGCCCTGGCCGCTGGAGCCTGAGGGCGTGCGGCATTTTTCCGAGGGACTGGATGAGGTTCTCGTCGTCGAAGAGCGGCGCGAGATCATCGAATATCAGATCAAGCAGCAGCTTTTCAACTGGCGCGCCGATGTCCGTCCGCGCATCGTCGGCAAGTTCGACGAACACGACAAGCCCTATCTCAGCCTGTCGGCGGCGCTGACGGTCGGAGCCGTCGCCCGCGCCATTGCCGGACGTATCGTCAAGCTCGATCTCGATCCGGCGTTGCACGATCGCATAGCGAGGAAGCTTGCCTATCTCGCCGAGCGTGGCCAGATCAGCCGCAGCCATGTTCCGCCGCTCAGCCGCACGCCGTTCTTCTGTTCCGGCTGTCCGCACAACACGTCGACCCGTGTGCCCGAGGGCAGTCGCGCCATGGCCGGCATCGGCTGCCACTACATGGTCACCTGGATGGACCGCAACACCGAGACCTTTACGCAGATGGGCGGCGAAGGCGTGCCCTGGACGGCGATTTCCCGCTACACCGACGAGAAGCACATGTTCGTCAATCTCGGCGACGGCACCTATTTCCACTCCGGGACGCTAGCCATCCGGCAATCGGTGGCAGCCAAGGTCAATGTCACCTATAAGCTGCTCTATAATGACGCCGTCGCCATGACGGGCGGTCAGCCGATCGATGGCTATATGACGCCGCAACTGATGACGCGGCAGCTTTACAATGAAGGTGTCAAGCCGATCTACCTGCTCTCGGAAACGCCGGAAGCCTACGTGGCTTCCGAGCTGGCGCCCGGGGTCAAGGTTCTCCATCGCGACAATCTCGATCAGGTAATGCTGACCCTGCGTGATACCGAGGGCTGTTCGGCGATCGTCTATGTCCAGACCTGCGCTGCCGAAAAGCGCCGCCGCCGCAGCCGCGGCTCGATGGAAGACCCCGCCAAGCGCGTCTTTATCAATCCCGCCGTCTGCGAAGGCTGCGGCGATTGCTCGGTCCAGTCCAATTGCATCTCGGTCGAACCGCTGGAAACCGAATTCGGCCGCAAGCGGCAGATCAATCAATCCAGCTGCAACAAGGACTTCTCCTGCGTCAAAGGCTTCTGCCCGTCCTTCGTCACCGTCCACGGCGGCAAGCGCAGGAAGCGCCAGGCGCTTGAGCATGCCGATGTCGATGTGCCGATGCCGGAGATACCGGTCATCGGCGAGCGCCCCTGGAATATCGCCATCGCCGGCGTCGGCGGTACCGGCATTCTGACGATCGGCGCCATTCTCGGCATGGCCGCCCATCTCGACGGCAAGGTGCCGATGATCCTCGATATGGCTGGTCTAGCACAGAAGGGCGGCGCGGTGATGAGCCATCTCCGCATTGGCCTGAAGGAGACCGATGTCACCTCGTCGCGCATCGTCAATGGCGGTGCCGATCTCTTGCTGGCGGCCGACGATGTCGTGGGCGCCTCGAAGGACGCGATCACGCTCTGTGCCACGAGCCGCACGACGGCGGTCGTCAATACAGGCCTGATGCCTGTCGCCGATTTCGTGCGCAACCGCGATTTCGATTTCAAGGTCGGCTCGGTACAACATGCCATCGCCAAGACCGTCAGCGACAAATCCGTATTCCTCGATTTCGGGCATGTGGCAACGGCGGTGACGGGCGATGCGATGTCGACCAATATCCTGCTCACCGGCTTTGCCTGGCAGCGCGGCCTGCTGCCGCTGTCGCTCGAAGCCATCGAGAAGGCGATCGAGCTGAACGGTGTCGCCGTCAAGGCAAGCCTTTCGGCCTTTCATTGGGGCCGGCTGCTGGCACATGATCCGAAAGCGATCGAGGCGGTGACTGCCGAACCCGATGCGGCGCGGTCACTCGTGGATATGAGCCTCGATGAATTGGTCGCCCACCGCAGGGCGCATTTGATCGCCTACCAGGATGAAGCGCTTGCCGGTCGCTATATGGCTGTAGTCGAGCGTGCCAAGGCGGCTGCGCTCAAAGCGCAATTGTCCTCCGACAAGGTACCCTTTGCCGTCGCCGCCACCTATGCCCGCGTGCTTGCCTACAAGGATGAATACGAGGTCGCGCGGCTTCTGACCGATCCGGCGTTCGAGGCGCATCTGCGTGATGAGATGGAAGGCGATTTCAAGCTTGCCTTCAATCTCGCCCCGCCGATACTTGCCGGCAAGGACCCGAACGGCCGGCCGAAAAAGCGCGAGTTCGGCGCGTGGATATTGCCGGTGCTGCGCCGGCTCGCGCCGCTCAAGCGCCTGCGGGGAACCGCCTTCGACGTTTTCGGCTATCTGCCCGAGCGCAGGCTGGAGCGCCGTCTGATCGGCGACTACGAGGTGATTGTCGGCCGGATCCTTGCCGGATTGCGGTCGGACAACGAGGCGGAGGCGCTCGGCATCCTGACGCTGTTCGACGAGATCCGGGGATACGGGCTGGTTAAGGAAGCGGCGGCGCACAAGATCATGGCAAAGATCACGGAGCGGATGGCAAGCTATGAAAAGC
>JAGWJK010000184.1 GCA_028865845.1 Rhizobiaceae bacterium | reverse complement strand
CGTTACCTCAGCCAGCCACTGCGCGCCGCCGCTTCGAACGGTGGTCGAGATCTGCAACAATGGCTGCCCGAACATCGTATGGGCGAGCATCACGCCGGCAATGCCCCCGAAGACCTGGGCGACGATATAAGCCAGGGTCGACAGGAGACGCAGTTCTCGGCGCAAGGCGAAGACCAGCGACACGACGGGATTGAAGTGAGCGCCTGAAATCGGTCCGAGGACCATGATCAGCACAACCAGCATCGCACCCGTCGCCAGCGTATTGGCGAGCAGCGCGAGTGCCGTGTCATTCGTCAGCTTGCTCGCCATGATGCCTGAACCGACGATAGTCGTGACCAGAAAGGCCGTCCCCAGCGCCTCCGAAACGAGACGGCGCGAAAGTGGAAAGGTGTTCATCGCCTGGGATCTCGCACGGTCATTGCGGCTTTTCCTCACCGGACACGCAGCAGGCCGCCGCTGCCATCGCCGGCGCGCAGATCTCCGGATGGCCGGCACAGCAATCTTCCATCAGAAATCTCACGAGACCGCCAAGCGCATCGTAGTTCGCCGTGTAGATGATCGAGCGGGCCTCGCGTTGCTGGCTGACGAGGCCGGCGCGGTCCAGCTCCTTGAGGTGGAAGGATATGTTGGAGGGGGATATTTCGAGTTTCTCCGCGATGCCGCCTGCCGCCAGACCGTCGGGACCGGCAACGACGAGCATGCGGACGATCTGCAGGCGCGTCTCCTGGGAGAGTGCGCCGAAGGAAGCCAGGGCTTGACGTTCATCCATAATTCAATAATCCTAGAAATATTGAAACAAGGAGTACTCCAGATGGATGCGATCGACAAGCCCCTGTCTTCGGATATCAGCCTCGGCCTTTTGCTGGAGGCCATCGCGGCCTCGCCCGACCTGTCTTTGGTATTCCGCTACGACGGTCGGTTGGTGAAACCGGGCTACCACGTCACCGAAGTCAAGGCAGGGCATTTCTCGGCACTGGACTGCGGCGCCAATCCGGAAGCCTGGGCAGAGATTTTCGTCCAGCTATGGGATGTCGAGGAGGACGGCCGCACGCATATGCCGGCAGGTAAATTCGCGGCCATCATCCGCAAGGTTTCGGAGCATGTGAAGCTCGACGGCTCCGCGAAGCTCACCTTCGAGGTAAGCGACGGCATGCAGCCGATGCAGCTTTACTGCGCATCCTTTCCCACGACCGGCGACGGTGCGATGCATATCGAGCTTTTCCGCGTGCGGCAAGCTGCAAGCCGCGAGACCGCTGGCTGGCGGAACAAGCGCAAGCAGCCGCCTGCTGCCAACCGGCGGACACGGCCGGGTGCTGCAACTAGCCGGCGCCAACGCGGCGTCGAGCAGCATCTCCTAAGGTGAATACACCGATTTTAACGCCTATGCCCTCTCGGCCCGGATTTCCGGCGACTGCCACGGCTGTCGAAAATGGGCTGAATCTCTATTCCGATCGAACGAAACCAGTTGCAAATACTGATTCGGCGCTCACTTCAGCGTGACGACGTCGGCGGCGGTATTTTCGATGTGATCCAGTCGGAAAAGGCCTGCATGGCTGAGGTCGGCGATCGGGACTGAAGCCTGGTCAGCCAGTAGCTGCCCAATGAGATGGATGTCGGAAATGGCTGCGTCAGCGCTCCCGACGACAGCTGCCGCGAAAACATCGATGGCGGGACAAGGGCGACGCCCAGTCCCTGCAGGGCAGCCTCGATCATGCCGAGGGATGTATCGAAGACGATGCCGGCGTTGACCTGTGCTGCCGGTGCGACGCCTGCGGCCCGGAACCAGGTGGTCCATTCGTCAGCCCGGTAGCTCCGCAACAGCGTCGCCTCGAGAAGATCGTTCGGCGATGTTATTTTCGCTGCCAGCTTGGGGGTGCAAAGCGGCGACAGCGGCGCATCGAAAAGACGGATGGCGTCGGTTCCGTGCCAGGAACCCTGACCGAAGCGAATGGCAAAATCCAACCCTTCGGCGGCCATGTCGACGCGATTGTTGTTGGTCGATACGCGCACGTCGATGAAGGGATGCAACTGCTGAAACTCAGCCAATCTCGGCAGCAGCCAGCCAACCGCAAACGTCCCAACCACGCCCACGAACAGCAGCTCCCGCATCTGGCCCGCTTCGATCCTGTCGAGCGAAATCGCCATCTGATCGAAGGAGTTCGTGACGGTCGGCAGCAGGGCCTCCCCTTCCGCCGTGATCTTCAGCCCCCTCGGCAGCCGCTGGAAAAGCGAGACTCCAAGCCTCTTCTCCAGGCTCTTCACCTGCTGGCTGACCGCGGCCTGCGTGACGCAAAGCTCGATCGCCGCGCGGGTGAAACTCAAATGTCGTGCCGAAGCCTCGAATGCTCTCAAGCCGTTGAGGGGGAGGAATTGCCGAACCATCTTAGCCCTAGATTTTCTAGTATCTCCTCCGAGATATCATCGTTTGTCAGGGGGCAACAGCGCCTTTAACTACCTCGGCCAACGACGGTTCGCTCCCCTCTGGCTGGCCGCGTAATGTTGGAGAGATTTGTATATGAAGCGCCATCACTTAAAGATTTTACTCGCCCTGCTGGTCTCGGCGAGCGCCTGCACCAGCGCATCTGCAGCCGACGATGCCAAGGTGAAGACCATCATGGATGCGGCCATCAAGCCGCTGATGGAGAAGAACGCGATCCCCGGCATTGCCGTCGCCGTCAGCGTCGATGGGCAGGATCATGTTTACAATTACGGGGTCGTTTCGAAGGATACGGGCAAGCCCGTCGTTCCGACCACGCTTTTCGAGCTGGGCTCGATCAGCAAGACGTTTACCGTAACGCTCGCCTCCCACGCTGAAGTGCTCGGGCAGCTCTCGCTGTCCGACACGGCGAGCAAATATCTTCCAGCCATGAAGGGAAAGCCCTTCGGCGATATCAAGCTCTTGAATCTGGGCACGCACACGGCCGGCGGTTTCCCGCTTCAGGTGCCGGATGACGTGAAGACAGACAAGCAGCTGATGGCGTATCTTCAGGGCTGGAAACCCTCTTACGATGCCGGCACCCACAGGACATACGCCAACCCGAGCATTGGAATGCTTGGCTATATCACCGCCAAGGCCATGCACCGGCGTTTCGAGGCCGCGATGCAGGACGAGCTGTTTCCGTCGCTCGGGCTGAAAAGCACCTTCATCGACATCCCCAAGTCGAAGCTTGCCGACTATGCGCAGGGCTATACCAGAGCCGATGTGCCCGCCCGCATGACACCGGCGGTTCTTTCGTCCGAAGCCTACGGCATCAAATCGACGGCATCTGACATGATCCGCTTCCTTGATGCGAACATGGGGCTGGTGAAACTGAACGGAAAGCTGCAGCAGGCGATCACGAACACCCATACGGGATACTTCAATGTAAATCCCATGATCCAGGACCTCATCTGGGAGCAATATCCCTATCCGGCCACACAGCAGGAATTGATGGACAACAACTCCAATGCGATGCTCAAGACCCTGCCGGTTTCTGAAATTGCGCCGCCCATGAAGCCCCGTGACGACGTCTGGATCAACAAGACAGGCTCCACGAACGGCTTCGGCGCCTATGTCGCCTTCATCCCGAAGGAAAAGCTGGGTATCGTCATCTTGGCCAACAAAAACTATCCCAACGAGGATCGTGTTGCCGCGGCCTATCAAATTCTGACCGCGCTGAAGACAGCCAACTGATGGCGGCGCGATAGGTCTTCAGCCTCGGTCGCCGACGCCATTTTGCCCCCGATCATTCTGTCGGGGGCATTTTCGTTTCGTCGGAACGCCGGCACCGAATCGACGTTGCAACTCGGCTAGCCGACGTCGCTGATATCGAAGCGTGCGATCTTGCCATCCTTCGTCTGAAAGATGTGAAACACCGTCTTATCCTTAAGGCCCTGGCTTTGGTCTTCCAGCGGCCGTCCGTTCAGGTCGTATATCTTCTGGATCACCTCGACGATCAGGGCGTCGTCTTTTTCGCGCCGAACTGCGACCGGCTCGACATGCGGACTGATAACAGCCCATTGGCGCGTCCAGTAGTCGCGAACTGCCTCATGCCCATGCACATGGCCGCCTTCCATGCCATTGGCCCAGGCAACATCGTCGGTCAAGGTAGCGAGAACCCCATCGATATCTCGCGCATTGAAGCGGTCGTAGATGAGCTTGATAAGCTGGGTATCTTGTTCGGACATCGTCGTTTCCTCTATCTGGTTCGCAAAGACAATCGACCGGCGTCACGCGAGCATTGACTGGCGCCGTTGACGATATACATATGTGCATATGCATTTTGCAGTCAATGGCGAGCAAGGAACAAATAGAATGGACGAAGATGTGCTTTCCACGCCGGGCCACCTTATCAGCCTCGCGGCCCGCGGCTTTACGCGTCTCAGCGAGGCACACCTCAAGCCGCTGGGTTTCGGTGTCGGGCATCTGCCGGTTCTGGTGGCGCTGAAAGACGGCAAGGCAAGCACGCAACGCGATCTCGCCCGCTTCGCCAAGGTGGAGCAGCCGCCGATGGCACAGATGCTCGCGCGCATGGAGCGGGATGGCCTGATCGAGCGGACGCCCGACCCCGCCGACGGCCGAAGCAGCCGCATCGTACTGACCGAGGACGCCCAGGCGCGCATGCCCCAGGCGATCAAAACCCTGTTCGAGGGAAATCGCGAGGCCACGGAAGGTTTTACCGAAGAAGAAGTGGCGCAGTTTGTCACGCTGTTGACCCGCGTGATCGCAAATCTGGATCGGATCGCGAGCGCAGAGCCGCCGTCGGGGAAAGGCGACTGAAATCAGGGCAAGTTAAATCGTCATGACGGCCGCCAACCATCAGGCGCTTTGCGAAGGCGATCTTTTAGACACGGCGAGCGATGCTCCTTGCCCGCTCGAATCTGTCGGGTACCTCTATTCGGCAGAAGGCCCAAAGCGCTTCAGCAAGAAGTCGATCATGCTGCGCAGCTTGGCGGTCGGCCGTCGATCCGGGGCGTAGAGCAGATACATCGGCGAGGAAACCGGCGTCCATGGCGAGAGAACCTGGACGAGGCGGCCCCTGGCGATGTCCTCGGCGAGCATGACTTCCGGCTGCAAGACGATGCCGGCTCCGTTCAGGGCGGCGATGCGCAACGCGTCGCCGTTGTCGGCCGACAATCGTCCGCTGACATCCAGCCGCCATTCCCCATCCGGACCGAAGAGATGCCACTGGTCGTGGTGGCGCCAGTAAGACAGGCCGAGGCATTCGTGCGTAGAGAGATCGGTCGGATGCGTCGGCGTGCCCTGCCGCAGCAGATAAGCGGGCGACGCCGCCATGATCCGGCGATAGGGCTGCAGCGGACGTGCCACGAGATCGCCCTCGGTCACCGAGCCGATGCGGATCGCAAGCTCGCATCCCTGCTCGCCGAGATCGGGCGTACCATTGTCGAGAACCACGTCCACTTTCACCGCAGGATAGGCGGCAAGATACTCGGCAAGCGCGGGCATCAGCCGGTGACTGCCGAAGGTGACCGGGGAGATGATGCGGATGAGACCGCGCGGATCGGCCTGCAGCTCACTGGCGCTTTCGTCGGCAAGCTGAACATCCGCCAGCACCTGCTTACAACGCTCGTAATAGAGGCGGCCGATCTCCGTCAGTTGCTGGCGTCGCGTGGTCCGGTGCAGCAGCCGCGCCCCGAGCCGTTGTTCAATCGCACGCACCTGCTTGCCCGCCATCGTCGCCGAGACGCCGGAAACCTCGGCGGCGGCACTGAACCCGCCGTGCTCGACCACCCGCACGAACATCGTCATTCCCGACAATTTATCCATATTCCCAACCCAATGGTTCTAAATGGATGAACATAATGCACGTTTATCAACCACAGGCCAGCAGCCATAGTCGTCCTTGTCCAGGCCGTCTCGATCCGAGGGGCCGATCAAAGGAGCTTCCAATGCCGACGATTCATCTTGAAATGCACCCTGGCCGCACCATCGAGCAGAAGCGCGATTTCGCTCGCCAGGTGACCGAAGTGACCGCCAAGACACTGGCCTGCCCGCCCGAAAGCGTCGATGTGCTGATCACCGAAATCCCGCGCGAACATTGGGCGAAGGGCGGCCAACTGGTGTCGGACAAAGACACGGCGCCAAAGGCCGCCTTAGCACGGTAAGAAATTGCGGCCTCGGCTTGTCCTATACAGTCGCGGCCGCCCTTGGTCCGGCTTCGGCATCGCGTTCACGATGCGGCGCGATGCTCGAACGCCCGAAAAGGAAGACCGCCAGCGCCAGTGCGGCGACGCAACCATGGACCCAATAGGCAAGGCCATAGCCGCCGAGGTTCGTCAACCAGCCGGCGACGACATTGCTCAGCGACGCGCCGATCCCCTGAACCGTCATCACAGCGGCGAGCCCGACATTGAAACGCCCGGTGCCGGACAATATCCGCTCGGCTGCGATCGGCGTCGCGATACCGATGAGGCCGGCGCCGACGCCATCGAGAATCTGCACGGGAAATATCGACGAGAATCCGGCAAAGCTTCCCGCGATCGCGCCGCGGATGGGCAGAGCGCAAAGCGCCATGATGAAGACCGATGCCAGCCCGAAACGCCGGATGAGCCAGGGCGCGGCCAGGGCCATGACGATCATCGACAGCTGCGAGACGCCGGTCGTGATCGCCGTTGTCCGGAATGGCGTGCCGAGCTGGATCGAAAAATCCTGCGCGATCAGACGGCTGATCGGCGCGTTTCCGAAATGAAAGATCATCAACGTGAGCGCGAGCAGCACAAGACCCCTGCTGCTTACCAACACCGAATAGCCGGAGGGGCCGGGCGCGCCGTCGTCGTGGGCAAGGCCGCGGGCGACATCATGGTTGATCCTGCGCGGATCGATGAACAACACCGCCACGATCGTCGCAAGCGCCGTGAAGATCATCAGGCCGACGACGCCGTTCTGACCGAAGAACACCGTCGCGGCGAACGTCCCCGCCAGCGAGATCACGTTTCCGGCATGATTCCAGAATTCATTCTTCGACACCTGCAAGGAGAATTGCTTCTCGCCGACAAGGCCAAGCGTCAGCCCCATGAGCGCGGGGCCGATGATCGCCCCGACGACGGCGGTAGCGGATTGACCGCCGAACACCGAGGCATCACCGGGGCTCGCGAGCGTCCAGAGAGCTGCCGTCGTCACGAATATCACCGGAAGAATGATCAGCAGCCGCTTGCGGTGCGAAGCATCGACCCACGCGCCGAACAAGGGGGTGGCGATCATGCCCAATATGCCGCCGAGCGTGGCGACCACGCCGAGCGTCATCGGCGACCAGCCATGCGTCGCCAGGAAGCCATCGAGAAAAGGCCCGAGCCCGTCGCGCGCATCGGCAAGGAAGAAGTTGAGCACGGCGAGCGCGATCAGCGAGCGGCTGTAAGGATTGGACGTCGGCGTAGACATGCTCGCTTTCTCGATCGTAGGGTGGGACGGGTGGTATCGCGGCGAGCGGAAAACGAGCCGGGTAAGCGAAGGTTCCGGCACGCCGCGTCTTGCCCCCATGCGAGACCCTGCTAAATCTGCGCGCTCGCAGTTTCTC
>JAGWJK010000183.1 GCA_028865845.1 Rhizobiaceae bacterium | reverse complement strand
CCGGCATTTGGGACGTAAGATTGCGGCTGTCGCCGATGGACCCTAGGCCACATCGTGATCGGCAAGCGGCTCGCTCCTGAGCCGCGCGACATCCCTGCCGGGCGGAGAGCCGAACATGCGGCTATATTCGCGGCTGAACTGCGACGGGCTATCATAGCCGACGTCGAAACCGATGGCGGCTATGTTTCTGTCATGCGCAATCAGCCGGGCGCGCGCTTCGAGCAGCCGGATTTGCTTCTGGTATTGCACCGGGCTCATGGCGGTTACCGCCCGGAAATTGCGGTAGAAGGTCGAGGGCGTCATACGGGCAGCGTCCGCCAGATCCTCGATCTTCAGTGTCTCGGCATAGTGGTTGCGGATAAAGCGGATCGCCCGGCCAACCTGCGAGAGCCGACTGTCGGTGAGGCCGATCTGGCGCACCATCGCGCCCTGCTCGCCGGTTAGAAGCCGCCAGAGGATTTCCCGCTCCAGCATCGGCCCGAGCACCGCCGCATCCTCGGGTCTGTCGAGAAGCCGGATCAGGCGAATGATCGAATCCAGCAACTCGGCCGGCGCGTTGCTCACCGCCATGCCGGCAGGCTCGGTGGCGACGTGCTCCGCCAATGCCGTCTCCAGCAGCAAGGTGGCGATGGCGGCCGGCCGAAGATTCAATCTGAAGGCCAGATACGGTTCTTCGGACGTTGCATGGATCACCTGGCTGATGATCGGCAGATCGACGGAGACGACGAGGTATTGGCCGCTGTTGTAATCGAACGTTCGCTCGCCGAGAATTGCACGTTTTCCGCCTTGCGCGACCATTCCGAAGGCCGGTTCGGCAATGGTGCTGATCGGCGTGGTCGGTCCCTCCGCTCGCACCATCCGCACGCCGGGCAAGGCGGCGAAATTATCGCCACAATGGGTCGAGATGAGGTGACGAAGTTCGGCGAGTTGTTCCATGCGACGACAGAAGCAGCTGCCTCTCCCGCGCGCAAGCACGTTATGCGCTATTGAGCGGAAGATGAGAGGATCGTGCAAGACTATGCGGGTATCGATCTACCGGTATTACCGTGCACAATGGTTTCATGGGCCTCCACTACAGGAGACCCCATATGCAGAAAACATGGTTCATCACCGGCGCCAGCCGCGGCCTCGGCACCCATATCGCGCTTGCCGCATTGAGGGCCGGCGATCGCGTCGTTGCCACCGGCCGCAAACGAGAAAACGTCAATGCCGTTCTCGGCCCGGACAGCGACAAGCTGCTGGCCGTGTCGCTCGATGTTACCGATGCCGGCCAGGTGCAGGCGGCCGTCGACGCCGCCGTGGCGCGTTTCGGCGGCATCGACGTGCTCGTCAACAATGCCGGCTACGGCCATCTCGGCTTCTTCGAAGAAAACACGATGGAGGATGTCGAGGCGCAGTTCGACACCAACCTTTACGGCGCCTTCCGCGTGACCTGGGCGGCCCTGCCGGTGATGCGCGCCGCCGGCAAGGGGCAGATCTTCAATCTTTCCTCGCTGGGCGGGCTGCGCGGTGCTGAATTCGGTTCGCTCTATTGTGCTACCAAATTCGCCCTTGAAGGTTTTTCGGAAGCCCTGGCGGCGGAACTGAAACCCTTCGGGATCTCCGTCACCATCATCGAGCCAGGTCCGTTCCGCACGGACTTCCTGACCAGGGAATCACTGCGCCTCGGCGGCAAGACCATCGCCGACTATGACGAACGCCGCGCGGCGCAGCAGGCATCCTTCGAAAGCCGAAACGGCTTTCAGCCCGGCAATCCGCAAAAGCTTGCCGATGCCATGGTGTTGCTGACGAGAGAGGCCGAGCCGCCGATGCGCTTCATCGCTGGCAAGATGGCTGTTGACGGAGCCGACGCCAAATTCAAAGGAATGCTTGCGGAACTCGACCGCTGGCGCGACCTGGGTGTCAGCACGGATGGGGATATGGAAGGCTAGGGCGGTTCCCTTCTCCCTGGCGGGAGAAGGTGGCCATGCCTCACCAAAGGGCCTTGGGCCCTGAGCTCAGCGCGTTCGTCGCTGAGCTCGTCAACTCACCGCGTCGATCGCCCGTCAGCCGCCAAACATCGTCCGCAGGATGTCGATACCACGATCCTGGTAGCTGACTTCGCCCTGCTTGTTGCCGGGGCCGACGACAATGACCTTTGTGCCGACCGGAACCCGGTCATAGAGATCGATCACGTCCTTGTTCATCATGCGGATGCAGCCGGACGACATGTTGAGGCCGATCGACCACGGCTGGTTGGTACCGTGGATGCGGAAGGCCGTGTCGTTGCCGTTGCGATAGAGATACATGGCGCGCGCGCCGAGCGGGTTGTCCTCGCCACCTTCCTGATAGGCGGGCAGCTTGTGGCCGTTCTTGGCCTCGCGGACACGCATTTCTGCCGGCGGCGTCCAGCCCGGCCATTCCGCCTTGCGGCCGACCTTGACGACACCCGACCAGCCGAAGCCGTCGCGGCCGACGCCGATGCCATAGCGGCGGGCGCGGTTGTCGCCTTCGACCAGATAGAGATATTTATTGTTGGTATCGACGATGATGGTACCGGCTTCTTCGTCGGTAACCAGCCGTACAACGCGGCGCTGGAACTGCGGCTTCACTTCGCCCTGGGGCGGTTGTGATACGCGGATCACGTTGCTCTGCGCGGGCGCGACATGGGGTGCCGAAGCACTTAGAGTCGCAGCTGTTGCCGCTGTCGCCATGCACGAGACGACCATGCCCGCCGCCATTACGGCCGGTATTAAGGATTTCATGCCAGAGTCCCCTCTTCGTTTACCCTGCCGGAACGTTAACCAAACTGGCCTCGGGATCAAGACGAAACTGTCGGGCACAAAGATAAGACGATAGCCGTTGTTCGTTATTCTGATGCGGCGGATGGTCTATCGACGCGCTACACTTGGCATCGGCTGCGCGAAATTCTGGGTCGTGGGAGGCCCAAAGGGCAGGCAACTTGCGCTGTCGCAAGCTGCCTGCCGGTCGATTACAGGACGATGACGCGAGTCCCGACCTTCACGCGGTCATAGAGATCGGTAACGTCTTCGTTGCGCAGGCGGATGCAGCCGGAAGACACGGCGTTGCCGATCGTCCAGGGAGCGTTGGTGCCGTGGATGCGGTAGAGCGTCGAGCCGAGATACATGGCGCGGGCGCCGAGCGGATTGGCCTCGCCGCCTTCCATGTGCGCCGGCAGGTAATGCCCCTTGGCGGCTTCGCGCGAGAGCATTTCGGACGGCGGCGTCCAGTCCGGCCATTCCTGCTTGCGGGTAATGGTATGGGCGCCGGCCCATTCGAAGCCGGGCTTGCCGACGCCGACGCCGTAGCGCCGTGCCTTGCCGCCGTCCATCACGAGGTAGAGGAAGCGATTGTTGGTATCGATGACGATCGTGCCGGGCTTTTCCTTCGTCTGGTAATCGACGATCTGCGGCAGGAATTGCGGATCGAGATGACCCTGGATCGCCGGATACATCGGACGCATGGCGACCGGCTGCGCGACGGGACGGGCAAACAGACCGCGCGGTTGGATGACGCGGCGGACTTCCGGATTGGCCGGCTGGTAAGCCGTGGGATTGGCCGCCTGCTGCGCTACGGCACGACCGGGGTAGACGGCCGGCTGCACATTGGCGCCGCCGAGTTGCATGACCCAGGGAGCCGTAAGGTCGGGGCTGACGATGACCGGCGGCCGCGACTGGTAGCGGTCATCGGCAAAAGCGTTGGCGGCAAGCAGGCTGAGCGCGCCCGCAGCGAATAAAATGCGTGGTTTCATCATCGGACAAACTCTCTACAAATGGACCGAGGATGGGCGTAATTGCGCCCGGTCTTGACTATGGTGACACTTGCGCGCCAGCGAAGGGTTAATTGCCCATTCATCAAAATGCCGCGAAGCCGATAAACCTTTGTCAGGGTTACCGCTTGGTTTGGAAAGACGGTTTGCAAATGGTAAACCTTGACTAGAGATGATTTGCCTTTGAATCGTCCTTTCGATCTAAGTATCTGATAGGCGTGGTCTTCTTCTGGAAAATTTTGCAATTTCCGGGATCATGCAGCGAAATAGGGGACGAATCGCAAAAATGACCGGAACGGGCATCATTACCGGTGAAGATGGCAAGGACCGCTGCTTCTGGCACGGCAACCTGCCGGAATATCTGCGCTACCACGACCATGAATGGGGCCGTCCCGTCATCAACGATATCAGGCTGTTCGAGAAGATTTGCCTGGAAGGTTTTCAATCCGGCCTGTCCTGGCTGACGATCCTGCGCAAGCGCGAGAATTTCCGCGCCGCTTTTGCCGGTTTCGATTTCGATAAGGTGGCGGAGTTCGGCGAGGACGATATCGCGCGCTGCCTTGCCGATGCCGGCATCATCCGCCACCGCGGCAAGATCGTTTCCACCATCAACAATGCTCGCCGTGCCATCGAACTGCGCGCAGAATTCGGTTCGCTCGCCCGCTATTTCTGGGGTTACGAGCCGACCGCCGAGGAACGTCCGGCCTTCGTCGACTATCCGACCATCGCCGCCAATCCGACGACGCCGGCTTCGGTCAGGATCTCCAAGGATTTGAAGAAGCGTGGCTGGACTTTTGTCGGGCCGACGACAGTCTATGCTTTCATGCAGGCCATGGGCCTCGTCAACGACCACATCGAAGGTTGTTATTGCCGCAGCGAGGTAGAGGCGATGCGTAACGCATTGGTACGGCCATGAGACGTCTGGTTCTTGCTTTTTCGGTCGCAGCCTTTGCGCTCTCCTTGGCACAGATAGGCCATGCGCAGGACGCTGATGACGATGACAGCGGCAATTCCGGCGCGCAGGCGCAGACACCGCTTCCCGAGCTCGATCGCGGCGAAACGGTCGAGAAGCTCGGCTTCCCCGCGGTTGTCGAAAAGCTGTCGGGCTGGACGAAGTTCGGCAAGGGCAAAGTCTACACGCTGCCGCTGAAAAAGGGCCAGCACGTTCGGATCACCTTCAGCTCCAAAAGCCAATATGCCTATATGGCGATCTTCGACCTGTCCTCGAATGACGATGAATCCTTCTTCGGTACCGACGAGGACGGCATGATCGCCGATGTCACGTTGAACAGCGACACGACCTGGCTGATCAAGCCCTATTATTCCCGCGTCACCCGCAGGCGTGGCCTCGGCGCTCCCTATACGATCCTCATCGATCCCAATCCGCCCGCCAACCAGCAGCCGGCAACACAGCCGACGGGTCAGCAAGACGATCAGGCGCCATCACTCTTTCCCAAGCGCACCGGGCAGCCGCCATCGCTGTTTCCAAGCAAATCTTCACAGCCTAATTGATGAATCTCGGGAGCATTTAAGACAACCCGTCAATCAATCCTTGCAGCTCTCCCAGGTGCTCAATCTTTCTGAACCTTGGCGCTTCGGTCGGTTCCTCGACGTGCTCGAAGGTCCATGTGAGTTCATGCGGCACGAAAACGCCGTAACTGCCGGCAGCGATCGCCGGCACGATGTCGGATTTCAGGGAGTTGCCGACCATCATTGCCCGCTCCGGCCCGTCGCCGACTTTCGAGAAGATGCGGCGGTAGGTGGACGCATTTTTGTCGGAGACGATTTCGATGGCATCGAATAGGTCGCCGAGACCCGATTGCGCCAGCTTGCGCTCCTGATCGAAGAGATCGCCCTTGGTGATCAGCACCATCAGGTAGTGCCCTCGTAGCGCCTCCAGCGTTTCCCGCACATGCGGCAGCGTCTCGACGGGATGGGCAAGCAGGTCGCGGCCGATGTCGAGAATCTGCGCAATGACGCTCACCGGCACGTCGCCCTTGGTGATCTCGATCGCCGTCTCGATCATCGACAGCGTAAAGCCCTTGATGCCGAAGCCATAATGGCTGAGGTTTCGCTTCTCCGCTTCGAGCAGCCCCTGGGATATGTTGTAGCCCTGGGCATAGTCGGCGAGGAGTTCGGTGAATTGCCGTTCCGTCAACCGGTAGAACTGCTCGTTCTGCCAGAGCGTATCGTCGGCGTCGAAGCCGATGGTTGTCAGCGGACGTAGGGTCATGACATCGGGTCCTTACGGATTGCCTGGATGGGAAACTTTATCGCGCATGACAGCGCAGGCAAGAGCGAAACGCGGTAACCGCATCGTGATCGGCCGCCGGTCTCGCGTTGACGCCGGGTTCCGGTGCATTATGTCAATGTTATCGCGACGGTAGCGGCGCACAAAGCCGTTCCTCGACGATCATCTCCAGACCTCTCCATGGCTGCCCGGGATGGCGGCTGTCATGCCGAGGCCAATAAGCAAAAGATAAGAGTTCACCGGCCGATCTTCCCTTCGGCAGGACTTCAAAGGAATTCCTCAAATGCGTTACAACCAACTCGGCAATACCGGCATGTTCGTTTCCGAACTCTGCCTGGGCACGATGACCTTCGGCGAAGCCAATCCCAACAACATGTGGGGCTCTATCGCCGATGTCGACCAGGCAAGCGCCGACAAGATCGTCGAACGCTCGCTCGCAGCCGGCGTCAATTTCATCGATACCGCTGACGTCTATTCCAACGGAACCTCCGAAAAGCTGCTTGGCCAGGCGCTGAAGAACGTCGGCGTGCCGCGCAAGGACGTCGTCATCGCCACCAAGGTTTACGGTGTCATGGGCGATAAGCCCAACGATCGCGGCGCTTCGCGCGGCCATATCATGGATTCGGTCGAAGCAAGCCTGGAACGTCTGCAGACCGATCACATCGACCTCTACCAGATCCACGCCACCGACACGGTGACGCCGATCGAGGAAACGCTGCGTGCCTTCGACGACCTCGTATCCCGCGGCCTAGTGCGTTATGTCGGCGTTTCCAACTGGCAGGCCTGGCGCATCGCCAAGGCGCTCGGAGTGTCCGAACGCCGCGGTTATGCCCGTTTCGAAACGGTGCAGGCCTATTATTCCGTCGCAGGCCGCGATCTCGAGCGTGAAATCGTGCCGCTGATGGCTGAGGAGAAACTTGGCCTGATGGTCTGGTCGCCGCTCGCCGGCGGGCTTCTGTCCGGCAAGTTCGGCCCGGGCGCGCCGGGCAATGGCGAAGGACGCCGCGCCAGCTTCGATTTCCCGCCCGTCGACAAGGACCGCGCCTGGGCCTGCGTTGCTGTGATGCGCGAAGTCGCTGAAAAGCACGGCGCCAGCGTCGCCACCGTGGCGCTCGCCTGGATCCTTGCCAAGCCCTTCGTCACCAGCATCATCATCGGTGCCAAGCGTCTCGATCAGCTCGACCAGAACCTTGCCGCCGTCAAGCTGAAGCTTGATGCCGACGATCTGGCGAAGCTCGACGAAGTCAGCGCCCTTGCTCCGGAATATCCCGGCTGGATGCTGCCGCGCCAGGGCGCTGCCCGTCGCCCGCAGCCCTTCGAACCGAAGGACTGATGCGCGCGTTCGATTGAAAACCGCCGCCGCTTTCCCTTGGGAGGGCGGCGGCGGATCGGTGGGCTGCTTTGGCTGCAGCAGGCGGACGCCATCGGCAAACACCTGGTTCCAGACGAGAATCCGCACCGATTTGCGCAGTCCCGCCGCCCTCCCAATGGAAAGC
>JAGWJK010000182.1 GCA_028865845.1 Rhizobiaceae bacterium | reverse complement strand
GGGCCTGGCGGTCGACGACGTTACGATCCTCGACTCGACCGGTCAGCTGCTGGCCTCGGGCGACGACCCGAGCAATGGCGCGCTTACCAGAAACCTCGGCATCGTGCAGAATGTCCAGGACGAGGTCGAATCCAACATCGACAAGGCGCTGGCGCCCTTCCTCGGAATGGACAACTTCCGCTCCAGCGTTACGGCGCAGCTGAATACCGACAGCCAGCAGGTGCAGGAAACCACCTACGATCCGGACTCCAAGGTCGAGCGTTCGGTACGCACCACCAAGGAAGCGCAGAAATCGCAGCAGCGTCAGTCGGATACGGCAGCAACCGTCGAACAGAACATTCCGCAGGCAGCTCCGCAGGCCGGCGGCAACGGTCCGGAATCGAACGACCAGTCCGACAAGCGCGAAGAGCAGACCAACTACGAAATCAACAGCAAGACGACGGCGACAACTCGCAGCAGCTACAAGGTCGAGAAGCTTTCGGTTGCCGTCGTGGTCAACAAGGGCCGCCTTGGCCAGCTCGTCGGCCAGCCTGCCGACCAGGCGAAGATCGACGCCTACATTGCCGAGATGCAGAAGATCGTCGCCACCGCGGCGGGTGTCGATCCGAGCCGCGGCGATGTCGTCACCGTCAACGCCATGGACTTCCTCGACAACCAGCTGCTTGACGACAACACCTCGGGCTTCAGCATCACCGACCTGCTGAGCCGCAACATGGCCGGCATCATCAACTCGCTTGCCTTCGTCGCGGTCGCCTTCCTGATCGTCTGGATGGGCTTCCGTCCGCTGATCCGCTCGCTCGGTGGCGGTGCTGCTGCGGCTGGCGATGCGGCTCTGCCGGATGCGGCCGGTCTGGAACTCCCGGACTTCGCACCTGCCGGCGCCGCAGCAGGAGGGGCCCTCATGGACGGCTTCGGCTCGGACTTCGGCTTCGACAGCACCGACGATCTGCTCACCATGGGCGACGAAGACGGCGGCACCTTCAATCGCCGCGTCAAGGAAGGCCCCGAGCGGCGCCTGTCCCGCATGGTGGAAATCAGCGAAGAACGTGCCGCGAAAATTCTCAGAAAGTGGGCCGTCGACAGCGCGGCCGCCTAAGAAAAAAGACCGGGAGAGATCCCGGTCTTTTCTGTTTCCAACAGTCTGCTGCAGGCTCGTACCAACCACAGGTTTTCTTGATCGCCAATAGGTCGAGGAGGCTATGAACATGGAGGCCGGGTATGATGCCCAGACGCCATGAAAACCAGAAATTTCATTGCTGGGTAGCAAGAATCGACCTAAATTCGATTTAAATAATACGAATTGTGTAATACTTGAGCGAATCAAATCACGGATTTTGCGTTCGGTAAATTCGTAGAATTCGGAGATGCCGGGTTTTATGGAAGTCGGGCTATAGTTGTGTTGGTTGAGCTTCGGGTGATTCGCATAAGGGAATCAAACTGAGGCGGAATTTATGTTGGGGTGCTGCCGCGCCGGTTTTTCTCCGAAGTCCGGGGTGCGGCGGTCTTATCGAGTTGGTGCGTGAACCTCGGAAAATCGGGTCGATTTTCGAGGGGTATGCGCTAGGTCCAGACAGAGCAATGCTCTCGTTGACGTTTAATCGTCAGTCAGAGGCAGGAAATGCAAAAAATGGACATGCAGGTATCGCAGGCAGGCAAAGGCGACATGGACCCGCGGGTGGCGGTTTCCATAAAGTCGATGTCGCGCGATCAGCTCGTCGGACAGCTGAGCGGCATTGCCGGGCCGACCTATCTTCAGTCTGGCCTCCGTGTGCTTACGGATTATGCCGGCGCTTCGCATTATCTGCTTGCTCGCAGCGATCTCATCCAGGAAAGCGGCCTGGATTTCGTCGTCTCCTCCGACTGGCCTTTCGATCTGGTCCGGCGCCTCGCCGCCGAGCTCACCAGCGGCTACGGCCGCACGGGAGAGCTTGAAAAGAGCCTGTCGCTCTTCCATCCGAATTTTGCTCGTCTTGCCGATGACGTCGAGCTGCCTGAAGGTGTTAGCCGGATCTATTGCTCGTTGACTTTCAATGTCGGCCGCACTCGTTTTTCGCTGATGCTTTTGACCCGCGAAGGCGCCGTGCTGTCGCCGGATCGGCTGCGCGACGTCGGACTGCTGGCCGGTTATTTCGCCAGCTCCACGCATGGCGTCGAAGGCAAGACGGAGCGGGATTTCGATCTGACCGAGCGCGAGCTGGAATGCCTGTTCTGGATCGCCGAGGGCAAGACCAGCGACGAGATCGCCATGATCCTCGGTATCTCCCGCAACACCATCAACAACTACATCACCAGCGTCATGCGCAAGACGGCCACGAAAACACGCTCCGAAGCGATTGCCTTCGCCGTCCGCAACAACCTCGTTTGAAAGCTCAGGCAATGCGATACCAGCCCGATAGAACGACAGACATACCGGGCGAAACGAGATTTGGCCGCGCGCACAGGATTTCCAGCCGCTCCGATCTTTTTCCGAAGCTGGTGTCGATGCAGAAGCTGATCGACGCACAGAATTTCGCCATTTACCGCGTCGCCGGTTCCGGCCTGCCGAGCAAGCAGCGCCTGGTGTGCGAACTCGACAACTGGGGCTCGGTCAATCCCGGCCTGAACAAGGCCTTCGTGGAGGCCTATGGCGAGGCACTGATCGAGCATATCGAGAAGTCGCTGCTGCCGCTGATGTGGAACGGCCGCGATAGCGACAGCACCGCCGAGACGCCAGACTTCGCCTCCTTCACGACGCGTTTGAAACCGCATCTCCTGCCGTTTGCAGGCGTTGCCTTCCCGGTGCGGCTGGGATCGGTCGGCAACGGCTACGTCATCTTCGCGGCCAAGTTCATGGACCTCGCCAGCGACATGATCGTCGAGCTGCATGGGCGCAGCTGCCAGATCATGATGGACCTCCTGTCGCTCGACGAACGCCGCTCGCCGGCGGCCGAAGCACTTAGCGAACGCGAGATCGCCTGTCTGCAGCTTGCCGGAGATGGCCGCATCAGCGAAGAGATCGCCGAAAAGCTCCGCCTCTCGGTGCATACTGTCAATGCCTATCTCGGCTCGGCGACGATCAAGCTCGATAGCGTCAACCGCATCCAGGCGATCGCAAAAGCGATCCGCTTCGGTTACATCAGCTGACGCCGACGCTTCCGAAGCGGATTTTCATTTCAAGATTTGAGAGTGTTCTGTCGTCTCAGGCAGCCGTCGCCGCTCCGCCGATCGCGTAGCGGGAATCCCGCAGACTGCGGGCGAGAAGGGCGGTATTTTCGTCCGGGTCGGCCGAGCCCTTCTCGAAGGCGATATGATTGATTTCGATGCCGGCATGGTTTTCGGCAAGCGAGAGGCGGGCGTAGATGGTGACGCCCTGCGGTTTGATTTCCAGGTCGAGAGTAACTTCGGCGGGCCCGCCCCATTCAAGCTTATAGTCGCCGCCGAGACCGAAATTGACCGTGCCTGGAAGAAAATAAAGCTCGGCAGCCGATGCGACGAGATCCGCGAGATTGCCGTAGCACTCAAAGCGCAACAGCGAAATCAGATCGGCAGCATCGAGCAGTCTAAGTTCGCTGGCGACCGGGCTGATCGCCTCGGCCAGGATTCGTTCACGTTGGGCAGAGTAGGGGCATTTTTTCATTGATTTATCGTACCCGTTTTCTATTCGACTGCGCATAGATCCGATGGATGAGCTCTGCGACAGCTTTGTAAAATACTGACGGGATGACACTATCCACCGAGACTTGCGCAAACATGGAGCGCGCGAGCGGCGGATCTTCGAAGACGGGGATGCCGTTTTTCTCGGCTATCTCTCTGATTTTAAGCGCAATAAGGTCCTGCCCCTTGGCAACGACGACAGGCGCGTCGTTTTCTTCCCGGACATAGCGCAGCGCGACGGCAAAGTGCGTCGGGTTGGCGATCACAAGTGTGGCGCGCGGCACCTGCTTCATCATGCGCCGGCGGGCGCGGTCACGGGCGATCGAGCGCTGGCGCGATTTGACGATCGGGTCGCCCTGCGCCTGCTTGAACTCGTCCTTGACTTCCTGCTTCGTCATCTTCAACTCGTCGAACCAGTGATGACGGGTCCAGAAAATATCGGCGATGCCGACGACGGCGGTCGCCAACAGCACGATGGTCAGGATGCGCTCGACGATGGTCGACAAGCGAACAAAGATGGTCTGTGGATCGGATACCATCGCGTCGATGGCATGGAAGAACTGGCTGCGCAGCACGAAGAACATGATGATGCCGACGACCACGATCTTTGCGAGCGACTTGGCGAATTCGACCATGCCCGAGGTGCTGAAGATCCGGCTGAAGCCCGACGCCGGCGAGATTCGCGAAAACTGCGGCGCTATGCGGTTGAGGACCGGGGTCGGCAGGTTCTGGAACATCGACGCGCCGATGCCGAACACGAAGAAAAGCACGACGGCGGGCACGAGGAGGTTGGCGATTTCCCAGCCGATTCGCGTGAACAGTGAAATCGCGTCGGGACCGGTCTCCAGCGACCATTGGTCGGGCTTCTCGAACAGATCGCGCAGGACTTCGCCCATGCGGCCCATGCGTGCCGGCAGGAAGAAAGTCACGTAGATGACCGTCGCGAGCATCGAGGCGAAGAGGGTCGCTTCTCGGGAGTGAGGGACATTGCCCTTATCCATAGTCTCGCGGAGTTTTTTCTCCGTCGGGCTTTCTGTTTTACTGTCCTTGTCTTCGTCAGCCAAAGAAGCCGTCCTTCATGAAACGGAACGCAGCCGCGCATCATGTGCAGCCGTTGGTCTAAAATGTTAAAGCACCCCGCTTCGTCAGGAAGGCGGGATGCTTTGGAACTCTAGGACACTTCAGGTGAGTCGCGCGCCGGTCACGCGGCTTCCTCCACAGGCGCTTTCTCTTTTTCCTTGAGCTGGATCTGACCTGAATTGGCGAGCCGGATGGCTTCCTGGGCGATCGCGCGGCGCGCGATGGCGATTTCGCGCGGATTGATGCCGGTGCTGCCGCCCTGCAGGTCCGATTCGATCATGCGGCGCTGGCGCGGGCTGATCGAGGAGAGCACGATCTCGCGGATTTCCGCAGACGAACCGCGCAGCGCCATCGTGAGGATGTCGGCGGCGATGTCGTTGAGCAGGAGAACGCGGCTCGGCTGCGGCATGATGGTGAGGTCGTCGAAGAGGAAGATCTTCGGGCGAACCTTGTCGACGGCTTCCTTGCTGATCGTTTCCAGCGAGTTGAGCAAGGTGTCGACCTGCGGCTTGTCGAGTTCGTTCATGAGGTCCGCGACCTTCGTCGAGCCGGCGGCGTTGCGTTCTGCTTCGATCTCCGCCATCAAGCCGAGGACGCGGTTCTCGATGATCTGCGCAGCCTTCGGGCTGACATCCTTGAGGTTGACCGTACGGTTCATGATGTCGGCGCGCTGCTCTTCGGGCAATTGCAGCAGAACCTTGGCGCCGAAGGAGGACGGCATCATCGACAGGACGTAGGCGATGGTCTGCGGGTGTTCCTTGAGGAAGAACTTGGCGACGAAGGCAGGTTCGGCTTCGCCCAGGCGGTCCCAGATCGAGGTCTCGTAGGCCTGGAAGGTGGTGCGCCGGCCGAGCAGGCTGTCGACTTCGTCAGGCGTCAGGCCTTCTTCCAGGATGCTTTCGATCGCCTTGGCGTTGTCCATGAGACCGGCGCCTTCGGTGAAGAGATCTTCGAACTCCGCCACGAGCTGCGCCAGTTCGTCGGGCGGGATGGGCCGCAGCGATTGCGCCGAGGCGATGATGAGCTGGAGTTCGTGTTGCGTGAAATATTTGAGCAGCCGTCCCGCGACCTGCTTGCCCATGGCAAGAAGAACGGCCGCGGCCTTTTCAGCCTGGGATAACGGTTTCTCGGCAAGAGCACCGCCGCTGAAATCGTCAAAGTCCATCATGGTCTTCCTCTCCGTCCCGAACAGGGATCAGGCTCTACCAGAGCAGATTTAGGCCGTCCGGTGCATGATCCCTGCCGCCGCGGCGCCGCGCGGGCAAGGGATCAGCCGAAATCAGACAGCCAGAACGCGCTGCATTATTTCGTTCCAGAGTTCGATACTTCGATCAGCTTGATGCCGAAGCGGGTATCGTCATGTTCCAGTACGGTAATCTCGCCGCGGCCGATCCTGCGGCCGTTGACGGTAATCTCGACCGGCTCGCCGATCTTCTTGTCGAGGGCGATGATGGCGCCCTCGGTCAGGTTCATCAGGCCGGAGACCTGCATGCGGCTGGTGCCGAGCACGATCTGGACATCGATCGGGATGTCCATGATCAAGTCCATGTTGGCGGTAAGCGCGCTTCCCGGTGTAGCCGATTCGCCGAAGGATGAACCACCGAAATCGCCGCCGCCGCCGAAGGTCGAGCCGGCATCGTCCCCGCCGAATTCGTCGCCGAACGCCGAAAGGCCGGTTCCCGGTTCCGTCGCACCGAAGGTGTCGCCGAACTCCGGCATTCCGCCATCGGCATCCTTCTTCAGAACGCCGCGCAGGCCGTCGATCGCGTCGTCCAATGCGGCGTCGCTGTTCGTGAGATCCAGCGATTCCTCGCTGCTTTTCTGTGTCTTCTTCGTAGCCATGAAATCACTATTCCAGTTGAAACTTGCCTCAAGCTGCCGTCACGGCGGGCCTGGTTTTAGAAAGTGCAAAACGGTTTTTGGATAAGGTCATGCCAAATCAAGCAGGTAAGTCAGGAATGCTGATCAATTCATCAAATGCCGAAGCAGTTCGTCTTCCGAGTTCACATTGTCCTTGACGCGTACCGTGTAGTTTTCGCCGGAGCGGCCGAATTCGCAGATGTAGAGATCCCGGCTGTTGGCGCTCACCTCGACACGGACGTCGCCGGCATCCATGAAGGGGATGACGTCGCCGACGGCGAGCCTGGAGATCGTGTTCAGCGTCAGCGTCTGCAGCCGGACGCGGGCTTCGAGCGTCACCTGCGAGCGACGGACCTGCTCGCTCAGCTGCTCGGTCCAGCCTTCCGATATCGCGGTCGGGTTCTTCGCCTTCGGCGCGCTCACCACCGTGCGTAGCAAGACCCGCTGCGGCACGACCACGACGATCTGCGATTCGGCCTTGCCGAGGGTGATCGTCATCGAGATCGCGGCGGCGAATTCGTCCACATGGTCGGCAGCCGGCTTCGCGCGGTTCTCGATGTTGTGCGGCGGTTCGAGATAGGGTTCGAAACCGCCGGGAGCGTTGACCGCCGAGCGCAGGACGTTGGCGATCTTGTCGAACACCATCACCGCAAGATCGAGCTCTATCATGGAGAGTGGCCGCGCCGTCGGCGCTTCGATAGTCTCTGGCATCGCGCCCAGCATGTGTTCCATCAGCGTCATGACGAAACCGGTGCCGCAACCGAGCACGAATCGCGGCGACCAATTGCGCAGCGAGCCGTCGACGAGGGCATGGTTGGCGGCAAGGCCGGCGACCAGGTCGTTCATCAACCCGGCATGACAGCCGTTATAGGCCACGGTCACGTCAAGGCCGGTTTCGCTGTGGATGATGTCGGGAAGGAATTCGCTGTAGACCTGACCGAAA
>JAGWJK010000181.1 GCA_028865845.1 Rhizobiaceae bacterium | reverse complement strand
GGCGCGCGGCACCACCATGCCGGCGGCACCGCCGATACCCTGCAGGAAACGGAAGGCGATCAGCGTTTCGATATTGCTGGTCGTGGCCGCACCGATACTCGCCACGGCGAACAGCCCGATGCCGAGATAGAGCGGCGCCTTGCGGCCCCACATATCAGACAGCGGGCCATAGAGCAGCTGGAAGATCGCGAAGGGAATGAAGAAGAACAGCAGGCTCAATTGCACGACACTGTTCTCCGCGGCCAGATCCTTGCCGATCGACGGCAGGGCCGGAAGATACATGTCGATCGCGAACGGGCCGATGGCCGAGAGCAGGCCAAGAATGATCGCATTGCGAAGGAAAGACGTCGTCATGGTGATGATCTTTCAAAAACTTCCGGCGCGAAAGCCGGATTGCCTTCGCGCTGCATCTCCCCGAAGGAGACGTTGAAAACGATGTACTGCATCGGGCGATCGAGACCCGACAGGGGCTCAACTGCCGTCTCCTCGACGAACAAGCCACCCGGAAATCGACGGGATGCTCGCCGGCTCTTTGGATTATCTCTTGGAACGCCACACGGTCTTGGGAGGAAAGCGCGGGCCCCGAATACGCTTTACGGTCTCGTCCATATTTTTGGACATGAATGTCAAAATAGACACCATTGTCCAAACCGTCAATACGGATTATCTTCGCGCCATGAAAAGTCGATCGGCGCCCGCTTTGCAGGCGAAAACCAACAGACCCGCACAATGCATGAAGCGTGTCCCCATCCTGGACGCTGCGGCGGAGGTCTTTTGCCGCAAGGGATTTGCTGGCGCGAGCATCGACGAGATCGCTGAAGAGGCCTGCGTCTCTAGGCAGACCATCTACAACCACTACCGCGAGAAGGAGACCTTGTTCACCGCCGTCGTCGCCGACGTCACCGGTCGCGTGAACATGGCGCTGTTCTCCGTGTTGTCGGCATTTCCCGACAAGCCCGACGACCTCCGCGGCGAACTCGTCAACTTTGCCATCCATCTCAATCACAATTGCCTCTACAGCCAGGACGGCAGGTTCCTGAACAAACTGGTCCAGTGCGAGGGAGCGCGTTACCCGCAGCTTTTCGAGGCATGGAAGGAACAGGGCCCCTGCAAGATCGGCATGGCCCTCGGCGCCATCTTTGCCCGGCTGACCCACCAGGGTCTGCTGCGGATCGAGGACTGCGACCTCGCATCCCGCCAGTTCTCGGCGCTGATCAATGCGGAGCTGCAGATGACGACGCTGTTTGGCGGCACGGCGACGGACGAGGAGATCCGGCTGTCTGCGGAACATGCCGTCGATATGTTTCTGAAAGCCTATGGCGCGGACAGGAACGAAGCGTCCTCCGCGACGCAAAGGCCGGACCGCATCGCGGTATCGGAGAAGGCTTGAACGAGCGGATCGCTGATTTCCATCGTGGCCAGCGGCACCAAATTTCTGCTTTGCCAGTTCGCATGGCGCAAATGCGACTTCTCCACCTTGTTTAGAAAAATCGACACAAGAAAAACAATTACTGCAAACCTCCGGTCGAATTTAACGCTCGGGAAACCATATTCGACAACAACGGAGGGAACGACATTCGCGTCGCGTGCCCACCTATTGTCGAGACCTTTCAATGACCTCCGAACATTTGACGAATACGCTGCAGCAGCGCCTTGACTTCATCGACCTCGATTCCGAGGCGCGCGGCACGCTCAAGGAGTTGCAGCCCGTCATTTCGGAAAAACTCGGCGGCGCGCTGGACAAGCTCTACAAAAAGATCGCCAACGCCGCGGCGGCTGCGGGCTTTTTCCACAGCGAGAGCCACATGGCCGGCGCCAAGAAAAGGCAGCAGGAGCACTGGGGCAATATCACGTCCGGAAACTTCGACACCGCCTATGTGCAGGGCGTCGTCGCGATCGGCAAAACCCATGCGCGCGTCGGCCTCGAACCCCGCTGGTACATCGGCGGCTACACGATCGTCATGTCCGAATTGATCAAGGGCATCGTCGAGAAGCAGACCGCATCGCTCTTCGGTCGCGGCCAGGGCAAGGGCCTCGCCGGCAAGATCGCCGCCGTCGTCAAGGCGGCCATGCTGGACATGGACTATTCCATCTCCGTCTACCTCGACGCCCTCGACGAAAAGCGCAAGGCGCTGGAGGCGGAAAAGGCGCGCTCCGAAGCGGACCAGGAGGTCGCGCTCGCGCATCTGCGCCGCGTGCTCGCCGCGCTGTCGAAGGGTGATCTCGACGCAACCCTTCCCCCGGATCTCCCCGGTAATTTCCAGGAAATGGCCACCGACTACAACAAGGCCGTCGGTGCTTTGCGCAGCTCCTTCGCCTCTGTTCACAGCACATCGAGCGAGATCCTGACCGGCACGGAAACCATCTCGAAGGCAACCGACGATCTCGCCCTGCGAACCGCTCAGCAGGCGGCAGGCGTCGAGGAGAGTTCGGCAGCACTTCAGCAGCTCACCGTCAGCGTCGGCCAGACGGCCGCGAATGCCGAAAAAGCCTCTGACGCCGTACGCGAAACCCAGGAGCGCGCCAGAAATTCCGAAGAACTGGTGACCAATGCCGTTTCGGCGATGGCCGCTATCGAACATTCGTCGGCCGAAATCTCCAAGATCATCGGCGTCATCGACGAAATTGCCTTCCAGACGAATTTGCTGGCGCTGAACGCCGGCGTCGAAGCCGCCCGCGCCGGCGATGCCGGCAAGGGTTTTGCCGTCGTCGCGCAGGAAGTCCGTCAGCTGGCGCAAAGAAGCGCCGGAGCCGCCAAGGAAATCAAGCAGCTGATTTCGGAAAGCTCCAATCAGGTGAACAAGGGCGTCGACATCGTCAACAGCACCGGCGAAGCATTGAGCGACATGATCGCCCGCATCGACGTCATCAACCAGTTCGTCAGCGACATTGCCGGAGCAGCCCGCGATCAGGCGACCGGCGTCGATGAAGTCAACGTCGCCATCCGCGGCATGGACACCATCACCCAGCAGAATTCCGGCATGGTGGAACGCACATCGGCCGAAACGCGCCGGCTTCGCGACGAGGTCGACAACCTGGTCCACCTTCTCCAGCGCTTCAGCGCGGCAGATGGCAGGCCGGCAACGATGCGACGAGCTGCCTGATAGGCGGCACGAAAAGCGCATTTACCGACAGTTTGCTTCATGCCTGCCCGAGATCGATCAGCAACCGATCTCGGGCGGATCTTGTTTGATCATCCTGCCATGCGCATTACGATCACATCGTCTGACGCGATCCGAAAATCTTGCCGAGCAGATGATCGACCGACAGCGCTCCCGGCCCCCAGGCCATCAGGGAAAGAGCCATCGCCGCCCAGGTGATATGGACCGGCCAGCCGTCCGGCACCGTCAATTCGACGATGCAGGTCATGAGCAACAGACCGGTTGCTGCAAAGCGCGTGGCCAGCCCCAGGACTAGAAGGATCGGCAGCGTGATCTCGGCCGAGCCGGACAGGAAGGCCATTACGGCCGGAGCCGGATATGGATAAGGGCCGCCCGGCAGATGCAGCATGAACTCATCGCTGAACAGATAGACGGCGGTGTCGTTCAACTGCAGAAAGCCATCCCATTTCAGAATGCCCGATTTCCAGAACGGCACGGCCAGCGCAACGCGCATGACCGCCTGGACGACGGTGCGCTGTGCGATGGTGCGAACGAGCCAGTCCGCTTTCTCCACCAGCGTGGCGATCGGCTGGATCCTGCTTCTCAATGCGGCATGTTGAACTGTGGTCGACATCATTGGTCTCCAAGAGTGATGGCCATGAACACCCCCGCTTCGATCATTCCTGCGATACTGGCGCCGATGTCGAAGGAGGGGGCTGCGTCAAAGGCCTTGGCTGCGGCGAGCCCAAGCGAGTCGCCGGCGATGAGGGAAAGCAGAAAATCGGCACCGCCGACCGGCAGATGACGAACCGACACATCGATGTCGGGCCTGGTGATCAGCGCATCCTCGGGCTCGATCGTCCCGATGGGTCCAACCGGACCATCGCCCCTGTTGGCGGCAAAGATCGAGAGCGCCGGATAGGCGGACCGGACGATCCTCGTTGCCGGATGGGGAGCGAATATAACCTCGGCAAGCCGGTCTGGCGGAACGGTCGAGAGCGCCCCACCATCCAGCGGCGCCACATCCGCTGCGTGATAGGCATCGAGCCACGCCCGCTCGATCCTCGCCGTATCCGCGAGCCACGGCATGGACTGCGCATATTCATAGGCCTCGATGAAGGCGGGAAAATCCCTGCCATATTCGAAGAGAAGCGGCGAACGGGGCGGCTGCGACCGCACATGGAAACGTGCCATCGCCCGGAAGAACTCGACACCGGTGATGCGCTGGACCGCCGGGTAGATTGCAGCCAGCGCATCGATCAGGCTCACGGTGACGTTGTTGCGATAAACGTTGTAGCGTTTGACGGCCGCCTTGCCGTGGGGTCCGATGATCCCCGCTGGCGTTTCGGCCTCCGGATCGATCAGGGCCGGCGAAAATGCCGCCGCATAGCCGAGCGCATCGATCGCGCCTTCGATTTCGCGCTCAGGCAGCCGCATGATTCGCCTCCTGCCGCACGCCATGCCGATCGAGGATCGCCTGCGCCGCGATCGCCTCCGCCCGCAGCACCGGCCAATCCGGAATGTTACTGTCCCATTCGATCAGCGTCGGCACCGCACCCCGGCGGCCAATCACGATCTCGAACAGTTTCCAGACGGCATCGGAGACCGGCCCGTCGTGGCTGTCGATCAACAGAAGGTCGCCTTCGTCATCCGTCTGTTCGGCATGCCCGGCGAGATGGATCTCGCCAACGGCGGCGAGCGGAAAATCCGCCAGATATTCCAATGCCGAAAAACCCTGATTGGTCGCCGAGACGAAGACGTTATTGACGTCGAGCAGCAAGCCGCACCCCGTGCGCCGTGCGATCGAGCGGATGAAATCGGTCTCGCTCATCGTCGATTCGCGAAACATCACATAGGTCGATGGGTTCTCGAGCAGCATCGGGCGGCCGATGGTCTCCTGCACTTGGTCGATGTGATCGCAGACGCGCGCAAGGCTCGCCGCATTATAGGGAAGCGGAAGAAGGTCGTTGAAAAATGATGTCTGATGCGTCGACCAGGCAAGATGCTCGGACACCAGCGCCGGTTCGTAACGCTCGACGAGCGAGCGGAACCGTTCGAGATGATCCTTGTCGAGGGGCTGCGGACCGCCGATCGACATGCAGACACCATGCAGCGACACCGGGTTGTCGCGGCGAATATGCTCCAGCGCCCGATGCGGCGCGCCGCCGGCGCCCATGTAGTTTTCCGCATGAACTTCGAAGAAGCCCCTTTGCGGTCCATCCGCGGCGATTGCCGCGAGATGTTCGTGTTTGAAGCTCGTCCCCGCCAGGCCGGCGACGACGTGAGCCGGAAAGCGGAGCGACTGAGCCGAAGAAGAACCGGCCGTGGGGATTTGAGGGTTCGTCATCATCTTTCTCCGCTTTCCGTAGTCGGGTTTGCTTAGACCGGCAGGTCGCGCGTCAGGGGCTTGGTGGAGCCGTGGCGGCCGCCCGGGATTTCGAGGCTGGCGCAGGTGCCGCCCTGTACGAACTTCCAGGAATTGCCCTGGAAATCGACGGTCGAGGTGCCCTGGCAAGTCGTGCCCGGACCGGCAGCGCAATCATTCTGGCCCTTGAGAGCGACGCCGAAGCACTTTTCCTTGTGGGCGGCGACGGCGGCGCTTGCTTCTGCCTTGGTCAGCGGCGCTGCGCCTGCCATCGAGGCAAGAGCCGCGGTGACGGCGCCGGCGAGAACCACGGAATTGATTGCTGTTTTGACAGACATGATGTTCTCCACTTGAGTTTGTCGCGCTCTTGATGAGACGCACATGGAGTTCGCAGCCGGGGCCCGGTTTGTTACGGGCTTACACTTCACTAAACCGTGATGGCGTCGAAAAGGCTGGTTCGGCGGTCCGCTACTGTCGATGCGGCTGACAGCAGGTCAGCCCGCAATGCCTGCCGAGGCAGGCGGCTGCAGGAAATTCTATTGAGGATTTCAGGGGATCAATGCCTAGCCGTTAAGGCATCAACATCGCAAAGACAGGCCGAACCAGGCCTTCGAGCAGGTCACGCTCGGGGCGGGTCCGGGCAAGAACGCGAATGCCAAGCAGCATGCCGAGCAGCGTTCGGGCCATGTCTTCCGACGGCTGCGCACGGCTGATCGTCCCATCGCGTTGGCCGGCCTCGACGCAGCGGCGGAAGAATGCCTCGACCTGCACAAGCACGCCTGAGACGACACGCTGGAATTCCGGATCGTGGGGCGCCACTTCGAGAGCCGAATTCACCAGCATGCAGCCCTTGCGCTTCTCGTCCGCCAGCGAGCGTTCGACGATTTCCCGGAAAAATGCGCCTATGGCATCGCGCGGCGGCAAGTTTCCCTCGAAACGCCCGACCCGATCGCCGAAACTCTGCTCGACGTAATAATCGAGCGCGCGGCGATAGAGTGAATGCTTGTCACCGAAGGCATTGTAGATGCTGGCACTTGTCAGGCCCATGACCGCGGCAAGATCGCGGATCGAAGTTGCTTCATAGCCGTGTTCCCAAAAGTGTTCCACGGCCAGGCGGAGCGCCGTGTCCTCATCGAATTCCCTGGGTCGGGCCATGACTGCATCTCGTGAAATGTTGATCGCTCGAACCCTAGGCCCGGCGACGTTTCGGCATATATTTTATGACAATCGATTTAAAACTCAATCGAAGACGCGGACTGATCGGCGGGCGTCGATGCATCATCTCCCATGCATCGATACCGATCCCCCGCTATTTGACGCCACGCGCGACCAGGTTGGCGACCAGCCCCGTCCAGCCCGTTTGATGGGAAGCGCCGAGGCCCTGACCGGTATCACCATGAAAATACTCGTGAAACAGGATGTGGTCGTCGATCGTCGTCGGGCGCGCATGATCGGCGCGGACGAGCGACGCCCTGTTTCCGTCCGCGTCCCGGACGAACAGCTTCATCAGTCGGCGGTTGAGTTCGTCGGCAACGCCGTTGAGATCCATCATGACGCCAGACCCGACGGGGCATTCCACCTTGTAGTCCGGACCGAAATAGGTGTGGAATTTCCGGAGCGCATCGATCAGCAGAAAATTCACCGGCATCCAGATCGGACCGCGCCAATTGGAATTGCCACCGAAGAGACCTGTCGTCGCCTCCCCCGGCGTATAGGCAGCCTCAAGCCGCATGGAATCGAATTCCAGCTTGCAGGGACTTTCCAGATGCGCCTTCGACATCGAGCGCACGCCGAATTCCGACAGGAATTCCGTCTCGTCCAGCATGCGTCGCAGCAGGCCCTGCAGGCGGTCCGCATGCAGAAGCGAGAGTAGATTGCGCTCGCCCATTCCCGGTTCGGTCCAGCGCGGCACCAGGCTCGATAGCTGGGGGCGATGCTTCAGGTACCAGTGAAGCCTTCCGGTGAAGGCCGGAAGCGTGTCGAACACCGATTGGTCGAGAACTTCGACCGCAAAGATCGGAATGAGACCCACCATCGAGCGGACGCGGACCGGCTCCAACTTGCCGC
>JAGWJK010000180.1 GCA_028865845.1 Rhizobiaceae bacterium | reverse complement strand
GCAATTGCCGGTTCGGGCTTTTTCTCGTTCAACCAACCGCCGGTGAAGCCGGCGCGTTCGAGGCCGCGGCGCAGGATGGGGGATTGGCGCATCAGGTTCCAGATCATGCCGGTGCGCTCGTTTTCGATCATCATCACCAGCAGGCCCTGGTCGATGGCGACGGAACGATCGTCCACCCAGCCTTCCGGGCCTGGACCCTTGACGCTGGGGTTGAAACCGCCGGGGAAGCGGCCGTCCAGCAGAAGGTTCGGATAGTTCGCGAGCAGCGCCTTGGTGCCGTCGAGTGCTGCCTTGCGGTCGAACGGTAGGCAAGAGAGCGGACCCCAGGGGGCGATGGTGCCGTCATCGGGGCCGAGCGGTGCTCCGCGTGCGGCATAACCGAGGACCTTCGGGCTGTAGCGGCGGCTGTGCTTGGTTCCGGTCGGATTCGGTCCGTCGCATGCCGAGAGGCCCCAGATGTCTTCTTCATAACCGACAAAGTGACCGGGATTGCGGCGCGTGTAGTCGCGCTGGACACCGATCGCCGTCTGGGTATTGCGGAAATAATCGGTTTCCTTGTCGGCGACGTGGCGGTCTTTGATGCCGCGAAAATCGATCCAGGCATGCGAGAACAGGTGGATGAACAGCGGCCCTGCGTAGAGATAGGGCGTGTCCTTGAACATCATCCAGGTATAGGTCGAGGCAAATGCGTCGTAGCTGGACGACGGGATGCTGTGGGTGGGCGAAGCGAGCGCGAGGACATAGAGGAAGATCGCTTCGTCATAGCCCTGGTAGCGCCAGCGCAGGAAGCCGCTGTTCGGTTTCCAACCCATGCTGATGGTCTGGCCCTTGTTCAGCGCCCAATGCCAGTCGCAGCGTTCGTAAAGGAAATTTGCCTGCGCCCGCAGATCGGTCTCGACCTCGTCTTCGCCATCGAAATAGGCGGCGGCCGTGAGCACGCCGATTAGCATGAGCCCAGTGTCGATTGTCGAGAGTTCGCTGTTCCAGGCGCGGTTACCGGTCGCCATGTACAGGAAGTGATAGTAGAAACCGCGATGGCCCGTGGCGCCGCGTTCGGTGCCCTGCTGGCTGTCGGCGAAGAAGTTGAGTGTAGTGAGAACGCGCTGCGCCGCTTCCTCGCGCGAGATCCAGCCGCGTTCGACAGCGACCGGATAGCTCGACAGCGCAAAGCCGACGGCGGCGATACTGCAATGGCTGGTCTTGATGGACGTATCCGCGACCAGGCCGTTTTCCGGATTGGTGTAGAGCATGAAATAGTCGAAGGCCGAGCGCTGCAAGCGGTCGATCAGCATTTCGTCGGTGTCGTTACTGTTCTGCTGCAGCATGGTCTATCCATCTCCTCGGCGCCCCCTGTCTGCTGAACATAGGAGCTTGGACAGTTGCAAATCAAAGATGTTTGATGCTGGCACACTTTTGTGGACGATTGCTTAAGAGACCACGGCCAGCGGCGGCGCGCAAATCCGGCACCGGAGGAAGCTGGCGAGCTTCCCTTCGACGATTCGAACTGTGCGATTTTCCCGCCTCTTATAGTCGGGCGGAATGTCATTTTGATGATCTCGGCTTTTACCGGAAAGATGCGGACGGCATGCTTTCGGCTCAATCGCCGACGTGGATGGCCGAAAGCACGGCCTCAAGCAACGTGTCTGCGGTTTCGCCATCCGGCAGCGACCTCAGAATACCGGCAAGGCGCCCGTCGAGCAGCAGCAGGGCAAAGCCATGCACCAGCGACCAGAGGGCCGCCGCCTGTGCCGCAGCCTGTAGCGGCGAAAGCGGTTTCTCCGGCGAGCGGGCACGCACGGCATCGGCGAGCGACTGCCGGGCCGCGCTGATGCCGTCGCGCAATGCCGGCCGCTGACCATCGAGCATTTCGCTGCGGAACATCAGGGCAAAAAGGCCGGGATGAGCCTTGGCAAAGCCGACATAACCGAGGCCCATCGCCCGGATGCGCTGTCTCGGATCGTCGCCCGCCTCCGCCATGGCCGCGGCAAGCGCTTTGCCAAACCGGGCAAATCCTGTCGCCGCCAGTTCGCTGAGCAGTCCGGTCAGGTCGTCGAAATGGTTCTTGGGTGCTGCGTGCGATACGCCGGCGGCGCGGGCTGCGGCGCGTAGCGTCAGCGCCTGAATACCCTCTTTTTCAAGGATATTTTCAGCCTCGGCAAGCAGCGCTGTCTTCAGATCGCCGTGGTGATAAGGGCGGGGGGATGCGGTATCGGTCATCTGCTGATTCATAGCTCATATTTACACTGGAAATATTTTCGTTGACAAGCGGCTGATATCAAATATTGTCGTTGTCAATATCGAGCGCAAGCCAAGACTCGGCGCGCCTTTCCTCCAATCAGCGAATGGAAAAGACAATGGGCATTCTTTTGGCGTTCCTGCCGTTTATCGTTTTTGCCGTCGCCGACCGTGCGCTTGGGCCGAGCGAAGCATTGATTCTCGCCGCGATCGTTGCGGTCGTCCTATTGCTGCGTGATTGGCTCGTACTGCGCAAAGCGCCGAAGATCCTCGATATCGGTACGACAATTCTCTTTGGAGGTCTTGCCTGCTACGCGCTTCTGGGCGGGCCGACCGGGTCGATTTTCGGCGTTCGCCTCGCGGTCGATTTCGGCCTGCTGGTAATCGTCCTGATTTCGATGCTGATCCAGCGGCCGTTCACGCTCCAATATGCCCGCGAACAGGTGGCGCCGGAACTCTGGGACAGCCCGACCTTCATCAGGACAAACTATATCATCACCTCTGTCTGGGCGTTCGCCTTTGCGGTAATGGCGGCTGCAGATGCGCTGTTGGTTTTTGCACCTCAGGTTCCGACGAAGGTCGGTATCATCATTACCATTCTCGCGCTGGTCGGCGCCATCAGATTTACGGGATGGTATCCCGAGCGGGTTCGCCAGCAATCTGCAGGATGATTACAGAGTCGCTACGGGAATTGCCGGCACTTAGGCGATACGCCGTTTCAATCGCTCCAGGGTTCGTCCGAAGACTGCATCGTCTCCCAGAGCACGCGCGAGCATCAAGGCGCCCTGGATGCCGATGACGGCTTCCTCGGCCAAGGCCCGCGCCTCGTTCGCTTCGGTACCACTGCGCGCCAGCGCACCGGCAAGCGCCTCGATCCAGCGATCGAAATAGCCATGGATTGCGGCCGCGAAGCGGTCGCGCGTTTCATCGAGCGCGAAGGCGCCGATCAGGCAGACGCGGCGGCCGGAGCGGAAATAGGCGTCAGCGGTTTCCCACATGCGTGCAATCGCCGCGCGGGGTTCATCACGCTCCAGCGGCTCGAACATTTCGCGCACGAACCATGCGTCGATATTGGCCATGATTTCCGCCGCCATCTCTTCCTTTCCGCCGGGAAAGAAATGATAGAGGCTACCTTTCGACAGCTTGGTGCGCGCTGTGATGTTACTCATCGATGCGCCTTCGTAGCCTAGTTCGCGAAAGACCTCGGCTACGAGGGTAATGGCATCTGATTTTTCGAAGACGGTACGGGTCATACTCTCTCTGTGTCGAACGGCTCGGGCGTGACATCACTCGCCCGAATCGCTCTCAATGCTGGCCAGCGCGGTTTCGGATATGAGGCGCCGCGTGCCTTTCCCGCAAGGTGTCAAAGGCCGAGATCGGACAATCCCGGATGGTCGTCGGGGCGGCGCCCGAGCGGCCAATGGAACTTGCGATCCTGTTCCTTGATCGGCATGTCGTTGATCGATGCGAAACGGCGCTGCATCAGCCCCTCGGCATCGAATTCCCAATTTTCATTGCCGTAGGAGCGGAACCAGTGGCCGCTGTCGTCGTGCCATTCATAGGCGAAACGAACGGCGATATGATTGCCGTCGAAAGACCAGAGTTCCTTGATCAGACGGTAATCCAGCTCTCGCGCCCATTTGCGGGTAAGAAATTCGACGATCTCCTTGCGGCCGCGCGGGAATTCGGCGCGGTTTCGCCACTGGCTGTCTTCCGTGTAGACCTTCGAGACACGCTCGGGATCGCGGCTGTTCCAGCCGTCTTCGGCAAGACGGACCTTGGCGATGGCAGTTTCGCGGGTGAAGGGAGGGACGAGAGGCGTGGACATGGCTTGCTCCATAACTAAACCGATGAGTACTTTATAGACTGATCGGTTTAGTCACGCAAGAGGCTGATGCAGTTTTCTGCTTTACCGTCCTTATCGCGCGAAGCGCTTTGCGCCGGCCACGCAGGCGACGACGCCGAGGGTGACGGTGAGCATCGACCAGTTCACACTTTCCTTGAGCAGGGTGGCGGCGAGCACGAGGCCGAAAAACGGCTGCAGGAGCTGCAGTTGCCCGACTGCAGCAATGCCGCCGAGCGCAAGGCCGCGATACCAGAAGATAAAGCCGATCAGCATGCTGAACAGCGACACGTAGACGAGGCCGATCCATGCGGGTTCGCCGATGCTGCCGAAAACCGGCGGTTCGGTGAAGAAGCCGAGTGCGACCATCACCGGCAGCGACAGGACCAATGCCCAGGAAATCACCTGCCAGCCGCCGAGCCTGCGCGACAGCACAGCGCCCTCGGCATAGCCGAGCCCGCAGACGAGTATGGCCGCAAGCATCAGCAGATCTCCGACCGGCGAAGCGGATATGCCCTGTGCCAGCGCGTAGCCGCAGACGATGGCGCTGCCGATCGCAGAGAAGATCCAGAAGGCGGTTTTCGGCCGTTCGCCGCCGCGCAGGACGCCAAAGGTGGCTGTCGCCAGCGGCAACAACCCGATAAAGACGATCGAATGGGCTGATGTTACATGCCGCAGGGCGAGCGCCGTCAACAGGGGAAAGCCGACGACACAGCCGAGCGCGACGATGGCGAGCGACAGAAGATCGCCGCGCGCCGGCCGCTTCTCCTGGAAGGCGATCAGCAGGATCAGCGCCAGGATGCCGGCGATCGTGGCACGCGCGACGGTGAGAAACACCGGATCGAAATCCATGACCGCCATTCGTGTCGCCGGCAGGGAGCCGCTGAAGATCAGCACGCCCAATAGTCCATAAATCCAGCCGCTTGTCGTCTTGTCCATCATCATACTCCTGCTTCGTGTCCCGGTATCGGCGCTTTAGGCTGGCTTTTCCAGAGACGGTACAGTACAATTTTTGAAAACTGTTATGGTATCGGATGCAGTACGGATGAACGAAGCCAATGTGCTGACCAGTGCCGGTGGCACGCGTATCGATAGCGTGATGGCGGCGATCACCGATCGCATCGCGGCGCGCAGCCTGGCGCCCGGCGCGCGCCTGCCCTCGGTGCGCAGCTTCGCCAAAACCATGCAGGTGTCGGTCTCGACCGTGGTGGAGGCCTATGAGCGACTGGCGGCGGAAGGCACGATCCGCTCCCGCCCCGGTGCGGGCTTCTACGTGTGCGGACCGCTCGCGCCGCTTTCCCTCGCAGAGATCGGAACGACGCTTGATCGCGATGTCGATCCCTTGTGGATCTCGCGGCAATCCCTGGAGGCGGGCGAGGATGTGCTGAAGCCGGGGTGCGGCTGGCTGCCGCCATCGTGGATGCCGGCCGCCGCCCTGCGACGTGCGATGCGCACGCTGTCGCGCGCCGGGGATAGCGTTCTGACCGATTATGGCATGGCGTTGGGCCTGCCACCGCTGCGGCAGCTTCTTGCCAGGCGGATGGGCGAGACCGGCATCGTTGCGTCGCCCGACCAGATCATGCTGACGGAATCGGGAACGCAGGCGATCGACCTGCTCTGCCGCTTCCTCGTCGAGCCCGGCGATACCGTTCTGGTCGACGATCCCTGCTATTTCAATTTCCATGCGCTGTTGCGGGCGCATCGCGTCAACGTCGTCAGCGTGCCCTATACGCCGACCGGCCCTGATGTCGCGCTGTTCGGACAGGTGCTCGAACAGCATAAGCCGCGGCTCTACATCACTAACTCCGCCGTTCATAACCCGACGGGCGCCGTGCTGTCGCCGGTGACGGCGCATAGGCTGCTGAAACTTGCCGACTCCTCGGACCTGATCATCATCGAGGACGATATCTTCGCGGATTTCGAGCCGATTCCTGCGCCACGGCTTGCCGCCTATGACGGGCTCGACCGCGTCATTCATATCGGCAGTTTTTCAAAGACGCTGTCGGCATCCATCCGCTGCGGCTACATCGCCGCGCGGCGGGACTGGATCGACGGCCTGGTCGACCTGAAGATCGCCACCAGCTTCGGCGGCGGCCGGCTTGCCGCCGAACTCCTGCTTTCCGTGCTGAAGGACGGCGGCTATCGCAAGCATGTCGAGACGCTACGCTCGCGGCTTGCCAAGGCGATGGTCGAAACCAGCGCACGGCTGGAGGCGATCGATATCACGCCGTGGCTGAAGCCGCAGGCCGGCATGTTTCTCTGGTGCCGGCTGCCGGAAGGGGTCGATGCTGCCGATGTCGCGCGTGCCTGTCTTGCCGAAGGCGTCATCCTCGCTCCCGGCAATGCCTTCAGCGTCACGGACGAGGCCAGCGGCTTCCTGCGTTTCAACGTGGCCCAATCCGCCGATGAGCGGATTTTCGAGGTGATCCAGTCTGCCATGCGGAGGCTGGGCGGCGGCCGTTAGAGCGGCTCAGCTTTTCACGGAAGCTGAGAACCGCTCTATCTTTTGTTTTTCATAATTCAGGACGGAAAACCATTGCGCACTTTTCCTGGACTTGCTCCAGCTGCCGTCCGATATTTTCGTCTTACTTGACCGGCGTCGTCGGCCAGTCGATCAGATCAGCCTTGCCGCCGGCAAGGCCATTGCGGCTGCCGGCAACCACATTATGCGGGAAGCCGAGCGGAATGGCGCTGGCGGCATCGAGGCGAGCAATCTGCTCTTCCGTCAGCTTGACGTCGAGCGAGGCCAGGTTGTCGACGAGCTGTTCCTTGGTGCGCGGCCCGAGGATCGGCAGCGGCCCCTTGCTCAGCACCCAGGCAATGGCGATCTGGCCGGCAGAAATGCCGGTCTCCTCGGCAATGGCGAGTACCGTGTCGACCGTTGCCGTCTTGCGGGCATCGCTTTCGCCGTGGATGACGACGCCGAGGCCCTGGGCGCGGCCGGTTTCACCCTTGCGGTATTTGCCGGTCAGCAAGCCACCGCCGAGCGGAGACCAGGACACCGTGCCGAGACCGAAGGCGGCGGCCATCGGCAGAAGCTCGCGTTCCACCGTCCGTTCGACGAGGCTGTATTCGACCTGCAGCGCCGAAATCGGTGCCCAGCCGCGCAGGTCGGCAAGCGTTGCAGCGGTGGCGACGCGCCATGCCGGGAAATCGGAAAGGCCGGAATAAAGGATCTTGCCGGAGCGGACGAGGTCATCGAGGCCGCGGGCGATTTCGTCGATCGGCGTCACGTCATCAGGCATATGCACCCAGAGCAGGTCGATACGGTCGGTGTTCAGGCGCTTCAGGCTTGCTTCGACCGATTGAACCATCGCCTTGCGGCTGTTTCCGGTGCGTTGCAGGCCAGCGGCGTGCTTGTCGCCCAGCGCGAATTTGGTGGCGACGACGATGTCGTCGCGGTCGCTGGCGATGAACTCGCCGACCATGCTCTCCGACTGGCCGAATTGATACTGGTCGGCCG
>JAGWJK010000179.1 GCA_028865845.1 Rhizobiaceae bacterium | reverse complement strand
AATTCTTCTTTTTCATTTTCTTCTCCTAAACCGGCCGCGGAAGGCTCGCAGAGCCGGTGGCGATTTCCGCCTCGGTGATCCCTGTAAGATGCGCTTCCGCCGTCATCATCCAGTCCGCCAGGCGGTGCATGGCGGGAGCCTCCGCACCGGCTTTCGGATGGAGGTTGCGCTGAAGTGCCGCCGCCAGCGCATCGCGATCGTTGTTGTCCATAGCGCTCGCATACGCTTCCAGCCTGCCATAAAACATGCCCGCCAGCTTCTTCATGCGTTTCGGCACGCTATTGTCGCCGATACCGAGTTCACGGATCGAATAGTCGATATCCTCAAAAAAAGCGTCGACGAGTTCCTGGGCGAGTTCCTGGCCACTGGTTGCCGACGATCGCGTGCGGCGAAAAAACAGGATCATGACCAGCGACAGCATCTCGAAGCGGCCCATCACCGTATCGGGCACGTCGAAATCCGTATAAAAAACCGGATCGCGCGACATGCTCGTCAAAACGGCATACTGCCTGTTGACGATAATCTGGTTGTGATTTCTTTTGCGAAAGAGCCCAAAAATCATGAAAATTCCCGGAATTGGCTCATTCTGAGCGCCGCGTTGCGCATGGCCTTGTTGCATCCACTTGAAAGCTGGTTTACCGAAGCAGGCGCGAATTGCAATGCCGTTTTGCCCGCTTCAAGGCCCCGCCCCGACTGATCGCCCCGCTTATGCACGATTGGTGATGAAGAGTGCCGAACAACATCGTTTGGTCCTTTCATCGTGGAAAGGCCACAATGATGTGCGCAGCAAGGTCACATCGGCCGCTCGGCCATCGGTTTGATTCATTAGGGGAGATGAGATGTCGTTGAGGCAACGGTATTTCAAGTCTGACAGAACTTTCATCAGCACTGCAGCCATCGCTCTGATGATTGCGACCGCCGGGCTTTCCAGCTGCAAGACCACTGAGGTCATGAACAACGGCTATATTTTCGATCAGCAGTCGCTGGATCTCGTACCGGTCGGATCGAGCCGCGAGCAGGTGCTGCTTTCGCTCGGAACACCGTCGACGACGGCGACTTTCGATGGCGAAGTCTTCTATTACATCTCCCAGAAGCGCACGCGCACGCTCGCTTTCATGAAGCCGAAACTGGTCGACCAGAACATCCTGGCGATCTATTTCGACAAGGACGGCATCGTGAAGCAGAAGGCGAACTATACGCTGAAGGACGACAAGGTCTTCGACATGATCAGCCGCACCACTCCGACCGGCGGTCGCGACATGACCTTCCTGCAGCAGATCCTGCAAGGCGGCGGAAACGGCGTCAATGGTGCGAGGAACTTCCTCAATAACCTCAACCCAGGCCAATAAGCCTGGGATATCCCATGAAAAAACCCGCGAAGCGCAAGCCTCGCGGGTTTTTGATTCAAGGTACTGCCGATCTCATGCCGCAAGGATGGCGAGCAGCAGCAATGCGACGATATTGGTGATCTTGATCGCCGGATTGACGGCGGGGCCTGCCGTGTCCTTGTAGGGATCGCCAACGGTATCGCCCGTCACAGACGCCTTGTGCGCGTCCGAGCCCTTCATGTGGCGGGTGCCGTCCTTGTCGACAAAACCATCTTCGAAGCTCTTCTTGGCGTTATCCCAAGCACCGCCGCCCGACGTCATGGAAATGGCGACGAACAGGCCGTTGATGATGACGCCCAACAGAGAAGCGCCGAGGGCAGCGAAGGCCGAGGCCTTGGAGCCGGAAATCAGCAGCACGCCGAAATAGACGACGAGCGGCGCCAGCACCGGCAGCAAGGACGGGATGATCATTTCGCGAATGGCGGCCTTGGTCAGGATGTCGACCGCGCGGCCATAATCCGGACGTTCGGTACCCTTCATGATGCCCGGCTTCTCGCGGAACTGCTTGCGCACTTCCTCGACGATGGAGCCTGCCGCACGACCGACGGCCGTCATGGCGATGCCGCCGAAGAGATAGGGAATGAGACCACCGAACAACAGGCCGGCGACGACATAGGGGTTGGAAAGATCGAACGAGATCGTCCCGACATTGGCGAAGTACGAGTACTTGTCGCCATGGGAGGCGAAATACTGCAGGTCGTTCGAATAGGCGGCAAAAAGTACCAGAGCGCCGAGGCCGGCCGAGCCGATGGCGTAGCCTTTGGTCACCGCCTTGGTGGTGTTCCCGACGGCGTCGAGAGCGTCGGTCGATTTGCGGACTTCCGGGGGCAGATGCGACATTTCGGCGATGCCGCCGGCATTGTCGGTGACCGGACCAAAGGCGTCGAGCGCGACGATCATGCCGGCAAGTCCGAGCATTGCGGTAACAGCGATGCCGGTGCCGAACAGGCCTCCGAGCTGGTAGGTGGCAAGGATGCCGCCGACGATGACGATGGCCGGGAGTGCCGTCGATTCGAGCGAAACGGCAAGGCCCTGGATAACGTTGGTGCCGTGACCGGTGACCGATGCCTGCGCTATGGAATTAACCGGCCGCTTGTTGGTGCCGGTGTAATATTCGGTGATGACCACGATGAGCGCCGTGACGATCAGGCCAACGATACCGCACATGAACAGGTTCGTGCCGGTGACGCTGGAGCCGGCGACGGTGCCGACGGCACCCCAGCCGATCGTCAGCGACGTCGCGGCGCCCAATCCGATGATCGAGAAGATGCCTGTGGCAATCAGACCTTTATAGAGAGCGCCCATGATCGAGCCGTTGGCGCCAAGCTTGACGAAAAAGGTGCCGATGATCGAGGTGATGATGCATGCGCCGCAAATGGCCAAAGGATAGGTCATAGCCGAAGCAAGCGCCGGCGTGCCGGCAAAGAAGATCGAGGCGAGAACCATGGTCGCGACGACGGACACGGCATAGGTTTCGAACAGGTCGGCTGCCATGCCGGCGCAATCGCCGACGTTATCGCCGACGTTATCGGCAATGGTCGCCGGGTTGCGCGGATCGTCCTCTGGAATGCCGGCTTCGACCTTGCCGACGAGGTCGCCGCCGACGTCGGCGCCCTTGGTGAAGATGCCGCCACCGAGACGGGCGAAGATCGAAATCAACGAGGCGCCAAAGCCGAGCGCGACCAGCGCATCGATGACGTCGCGCGAGCCGGGATCATGACCGAGAATGCCGGTGAGCACATAGAAATAGATGGAGACGCCGAGAAGGGCGAGACCGGCAACCAGCATGCCGGTGATGGCGCCCGATTTGAAGGCGATGTCGAGGCCGGCCGAGAGGCTGTGCGACGAGGCTTGCGCCGTGCGGACGTTGGCGCGCACGGACACGTGCATGCCGATGAAACCGGCAGCTCCCGACAGGAGCGCGCCGATCAGAAAGCCGATAGCGGCCTCGCCCGACAGCAGCAGCCAGGCCAGGATGAAAACGATGACGCCGACAATGGCAATGGTTCTATACTGACGTGCGAGATAGGCTTTGGCCCCTTCGCGAATATAACCTGCAATTTCCTGCATGCGCGCGTTGCCCTGATCGGCGGCAAGCACCGACCGGGTCGTCCACACGGCGTAGATCACCGAGAGCAGACCACACGCGATAACACCTAAAAGAATCGACATTTCGCTTTTTCCCTCCAAAAAAGCCGGCGGTTCACTCCTCCTCCGGCCGCCCGCGACAACGGCCAGCCCCCTCCTCCAAGGCGGCACGCCAATGTGCAAGGCGAGATTGCGTTTGCGAAAACGTCGCGTCAAGACCGCCGGCCGGGAAAACACCCGATCGAGGTTCAAAAGAATATTCGTGAATGAAATCGGGCGCGAACGAACCAAACGAAAGCTGGAGCATTCCAGCACAGGCGCTCGCGCGAAGCCTTATTTCTTGGCTTCGCCGCGAACCTGCTTGGCGATTCGATCGAGAACGGCGTTGACGAGCTTCGGCTCGTCATCCTCGAAGAAGGCGTGAGCGATCTCGACGTATTCGGTGACGATGACGGGTACCGGTACGTCCTTTCGGTCGAGAAGCTCGAAGGTGCCGGCGCGCAGGATGGCGCGCACCGTGCTGTCAAGGCGCGACAGCGCCCAATCGTCCTGAAGGGCAGAGCCGATCAGCGGATCGAGCTTCGTCTGGTCGCGCACGACGCCAGCGACAATGGAGCGGAACCAGGATGCGTCGGCCTTCAGATAGGTTTCGCCGTCGATCTCCTGGCCGAGCCGGTGCGCCTCATATTCGGCCACCACCTCCAGAACGCCAGTGCCGCCGACATCCATCTGATAGAGCGCCTGAACGGCAGCAAGACGCGCAGCGCCCCGCTGGTTCGCGGTCTTTGCCGGTCGCTCGTTATCCTGATTGCTCATGAACTTATGCACCCAACTTTTGTTTCAGCGCGATCATCGTCAACGCTGCGCGGGCGGCAAAGCCGCCCTTGTCCTTGTCCGAACGGCGGGCGCGGGCCCATGCCTGGTCGTCGTTTTCGACCGTCAGGATGCCGTTGCCGATCGCCAGAGATTCGCTTACCGCCAAATCCATCAGCGCGCGCGAGGATTCATTGGCGACGATATCGAAATGATAGGTCTCGCCGCGAATGACCATGCCAAGCGCTACGTAGCCGTCATATTCCGTGCCGCCATTGTCGGCGCCGTCGAGTGCCATTGCAATAGCCGCCGGAATTTCCAACGCGCCGGGTACGGTCACGATGTCGTATGTTGCGCCGGCTTCTTCAAGCGCGGTCTTGGCGCCATCGAGAAGTGCGTCGGCCATGTCATCGTAGAAACGGGCTTCGACGATGAGGATGTGGGCATTGGTAGAGCTGGACATACGTCACCTGCTGAGTGGGAGGGCGGGCAGCACCTTGATAGCGCGGGTCAAACCACGGCGTGCCTCGCTTGGCAAGTGTTTTTCAGCCTATTGCTTCGATTTGGCCATGGTTTGGGGGAACATTGGCCTATTCTAGAAATTGTATCTTTCGCCGCTAAGTTCGCTTCGCTATTAATCGGCTGCCTGAGGGAGGGCGTCATGACGGAAAAAACCAGACACGCGGTCAATATCGGCGAGATTCCGCTCGATCATTGGCAGCAGGGCGATTTCTTCGCTGGCAGCGACGCTTCCTTCGGCGCCCTGATCGGCCTGAAGGATCTGGGGATCAGCTACAACGAGGTGCCGCCGGGCAAATCTGGATGCCCTTTTCACAATCATCATGTCGAAGAGGAGCTGTTCGTCATTCTCGATGGCGAGGGCGAATACCGCATCGGCGACGACCGTCTGGAGGTCGGGAAAGGCGATGTGCTGGGAGCGCCCGCCGGCGGCCGGGAGACAGCACACCAGCTGATCAACACCGGACCAGGCGTGCTGATCTACCTTGTCATATCGACCAAGGCGCAGACGGAGATCGTGGAATATCCAGACTCCGGGAAATTCATGGCGAAGACCGGCCGAAGCGGTGAAACGCCGCGGCGGTTCAGCTTCATCGGCCGGGACGACACGGCGCTGGACTATTGGGATGGAGAACCGGGCGCGTAATCGGGCCTGCGTAAAAACGGACGGAAACAGGACATACGATGACATATATTCCCACATTGCATACCGAGCGCCTGATCCTTCGGCAGCATCGGCTGGAAGAGTTCGAAGAATATGCCCTGTTCTGGAAGCAAGAGGAGTTATCGCGCTACATCGGCGGCGAGCCGTCGAGCCGGGAGGTCAGCTGGTCGCGCATCTTGCGCTATGCCGGCATGTGGCACTATCTCGGCTTCGGCTTTTTCGCAATCGAGGAGCGCGAAACCGGCCGTTTCGTCGGCGAAGCGGGTTTTCTCGATCTTCATCGCGAGATGAACCCCAGCACCGAAGGCACTCTGGAGACCGGCTGGGGGATTACCCCGGCTCTGCAAGGCAAGGGCTATGCCACCGAAGCCGTGAGTGCCGCGATCGCGTGGGCGAGAAAGCGCTTTCCCGGACGGCGCATGACCTGCATTATCGATACCGAAAACGCACCGTCCCTGCGGGTGGCGGAAAAGGTGGGCTTCCAGCGGATCGGCGAAGTGTTCTACAAGAACAGCAACAATGTCATGCTCGAAAGGGTGTGACAGGCCCGAGCAGTCGCAGGGCCTGTCGTCGACAAGATCGGGAAACTGCCGAAGGCTGGCTCAGCCGATCGGCAGCATCCGCTTCAATACGCCGTCGCGCAGCAGATAGTGGTGCGTCAAAGCCGCGACTGCGTGGCCGGCGGCGAGAATGATGATCGTCCAGGCGGTATAGTTGTGCAGCCATTCGAAGATGTGCGCTAGCCCCTTGTCGGGTCCGAACAGGCTCGGTACCGAAAACAATCCGAAAAACAGGAAAGGTTCGCCCTGCGCCCAGCGGAGCAGGAAACCGAGCAGCACCTGCGCGGTCAGAAGCACATAGAGCAGAATGTGCATCCCCTTCGACAGAATGCCGACGGCGCCGGCATCCCTGGCAAAATGCCGGCCCTTGGCCGAACGCCAGAACAGCCGCAACACGAACACGACGGTGAAGACCAGACCGAAGGAAATATGGATCGCCTGCAGCCACTTGCGCAGCGGCGTGCCCGGCGGCAGCGAATTCCAGATGTAGGCTGCGGCAAAAAGCCCGATCACCAATATGGCGCTCAGCCAATGCAGACAGATTGTCCAGCGATCATATCGGGTCGTGGAGATGGGCGCGGACGCGCCCGCAACGGCTGGGTCGAGGGCCATTCTAGTTTCTCGTTCTGGGGGTTGAACACGGATGAAAAAGACATCCGCGCCTTAACCCACCCCAAAATCACCTGCAACAACAATAATCTAGCGCAAAATGACCCGTTCATTTGGCGATGAGCTGAAATATGAGAAAAATTATCAACTTAGCCGTAGTTTGAATGAGGTGACGCCCAAAGAAGAAGACGGTCACATCTGCGTGTAAAACCCGTGAGCGCATAAAATGGCCACGATCCGGGAAACGTAAAACGCCGCCATCGGCTGGATGGCGGCGTTTTCAAAGGTGTTGCTGAATGTATGGAATCAAGCCTCGCGCGGGAATTCGGCGAGCCGAGCGGCATATCGCGCCATGGTGTCGACTTCGAAATTGACGAAATCACCGGCCTTGCGTTCACCCCAGGTGGTGACTTCCAGCGTGTGGCGGATGAGAAGAACGTCGAAATCCGTGCCGTCGACGGCGTTCACCGTCAAGGAGGTACCGTCGAGGGCGATCGAACCCTTGGGCGCGACGAATTTTGCCAGATGCGCCGGCGCGCGCAAACGAAAGCGCGTGGCATCGCCTTCTGCCGTCACCGAGAGGATTTCCGCCTTGCCGTCGACATGGCCGGAGACGATATGGCCGCCGAGTTCATCGCCGATCTTCAGCGAACGCTCCAAATTGATGTTGCTGCCTGTCGCCCAGGTGCCGATGGTGGTCAGCCGCAACGCTTCCTCCCATGCTTCCACCTCAAACCAGCGGCCATTGCTGCCCGCTTCCGGCAAGCCCGTCACCGTCAGGCAGACGCCGGAATGGGAAATCGAGGCACCCATATCGATGGTTGCGGGATCATAGTTGGTGGCGACCCTGAGCTTGACGCCTTCATTGAGGGCAGAAACGGATTCGATCTTGCCGATATCGGTGACAATTCC
>JAGWJK010001308.1 GCA_028865845.1 Rhizobiaceae bacterium | reverse complement strand
GCAGGTCTCAACGGAAAATTGGATCAGTACCTTGCATAAACAGATAGCTTGTTATATCCAAGCTGTAAAGCAGAGGTATTGATGACCGACACGATCCAAGTTCAATTGCGAAAAGGCGCCCTCGACCTTTGCGTCCTGGCCGTGCTTTCCCGCGGCGAGAGCTACGGCTACGAGATTGCAAGCACGCTGGTCGCTGCCGTCGGCATGGGGGAAGGCACGATCTATCCCCTCATGCGCCGGATGCAGAATGACGGCCTGGTGGCGACCCGCATCGTCGAGTCGAGCAACGGACCGCCGCGCAAATATTACCGCCTCACACCGCTCGGGCGGACGGTTTTCGAAGCGCACCGACGCGACTGGCGCTCATTTGCAGGCGCCGTCGACAAACTTCTTGAGGATTTGCCATGACCCGGGACGCCTTCCTGCACATGTTGAGACAAAAGCTCGCCGGTCTGCCGCCGCAAGAGGTCGAAGATATCCTGGCGGACTATGCCGCGCATTTCGCCGAATCCGGGACTGCCGGCCGGAGCGAAGAGGATGTTGCGGCGGCACTTGGCGACCCGTCGAGGATCGCCCGGGAATTGCGGGCGGAGATAGGACTGCGCCGTTTCGACGACCATTGGAGCCTGTCCAATCTGCTGGCAGCCATGGTAGCGCTCGCCGGCCTTGCCATCGTCGATATTCTTTTCCTGCTGCCGTTGCTCATCGTTGCGATTTTCGTCGTGCTCGGCTTGGCGATCACCTTGGCGGTCGTCGGTGCGGTCGGAGTGAAGATCATTTTCAGCACGCTGATTTTCCATAGCGGCGGACCGATAATCGCAACCGTCGCGCGCCTGCTCATCGGTATGGGACTTGTAAGCTGCCTCGTGGGCGGTGGCGCTTTGCTCCTGATGGGGCTGGGTGCCGGCACGCGCGTGCTTGGCCACTATGCCCGGCTGCATTTCCGTCTAGCTCAGCCAAGTCACAGCCAGGCCTGAAGATTTCATCACGCCATGTCGAAGGAACATGACCATGACTGGAAAATTGGCAATCGTCGCAACGACGGGATTGATCGGCGCCGTCTTCTTTCTCACCCTGGGTGTCGGGTTGTCGGGGCGACATTGGGCCGATGCCAGGCAGCTTTGGGACATAATGCCGTCCGACTGTGAAGCCACCGGTCCCTCTCGTCAGCAGGTCACCCTGCCATTTACCGCGGGCGACAGTTTGACGATCGATTTGCCGGCTTCCGTCCGCTATCAGCCCGGAGACAAGGCAGAAGCCGTCGTCAGCGGCGATGCTGCACTTCTCGACCATGTACGGATGGAAGGCGGCAGGCTGAGCCTCGATTGCAATCCCGGCTGGCAGCCGTCTCGCCTCGATGTCAGCCTGTCTGGACCCGCCATCGCCGATTGGAAATTGCTTGGCAGCGGGATCTGACCCTGTCGCAGATCAATCAGCCGCAGTTGCGGATCAGTCTGCGGGGAAGCGGCAGCGTTGCTGCAACGGGAGCAACTGATAGCATCGGCCTGGACATTTCCGGATCCGGCGCCGCACAGCTCGAAAGCCTCATT
>JAGWJK010001307.1 GCA_028865845.1 Rhizobiaceae bacterium | reverse complement strand
GGCAAATATACCGGCCTCAAGGATGCCTATAAGTCGCTGATCGAAGCGTTGCATCACGGCGGCATTGCCAACCGGGTGAAGGTCAATCTCGAATGGATCGAATCGGAAGTCTTCGAAAAGGAAGATCCGGCGCCTTACCTTGAAAAGGTTCACGGAATTCTGGTTCCCGGCGGCTTCGGCGAGCGCGGTTCCGAAGGCAAGATCCACGCGGCCCGTTTCGCCCGCGAGCGCAAGGTGCCGTATTTCGGTATCTGCTTTGGCATGCAGATGGCCGTCATCGAGGCCGCCCGTAATCTCGGCGGCGTCGACCACGCTTCCTCGACCGAATTTGGTCCGACGCCGGAGCCTGTCGTCGGCCTGATGACGGAATGGCTGAAGGGCAACGAGCTGCAGAAGCGCACGGCGTCGGGCGACCTCGGCGGCACGATGCGCCTTGGCGCCTACAAGGCTTCGTTGAAGAAAGGCACCAAGATCTCGGAAATCTATGGCACGACGGATATTTCCGAGCGCCATCGCCACCGCTACGAAGTCAATATCGACTACAAGGATCGGCTGGAAGATTGTGGCCTGGTGTTCTCCGGCATGTCGCCGGATGGCATTTTGCCGGAGACAGTCGAATATCCGGATCATCCGTGGTTCATCGGCGTGCAGTATCACCCGGAATTGAAGTCCCGGCCGCTGGAACCGCATCCGCTGTTCTCGAGCTTCATCGAAGCTGCGACGGAACAGAGTCGGCTGGTTTGACGGCGAACCTCTTGCGGTAGTCGCTTGGACTGACCGCAAGACGCGACCGAAAATGATGGCGCATCGTGGCGAGCGACCCAAAACCGCTGGCCACGGCAACATTGTCAAGCGAGATCGTCGTCTCTTTCTCAAGCAGATCGCGGGCAAAGCGGAGCCTTTCGGCCAGCAGCCATTCGCCCGGCGCCATGCCGGTCGTCGCCTCGAAACGGCGTTGGAACGTCCGCACGCTCATGCCCGCGCGCTCGGCGAGTGCCGCGATTGGTTGCTCCTGCTGCAGCCGCTGGCGCATCCATTCGAGCAAGGGTCCGAGCCTCACGCCTTCGCGCTGACGCAAAACCGGCGTTTCGATATACTGCGCCTGTCCGCCTTCGCGATGCGGCGGCACGACCAACCTTCGGGCAACGCTGTTTGCCGCCTCCGAGCCGAAATCGCCGCGCACCACGTGCAGGCAAAGATCGATCGCCGCAGCACTTCCCGCTGCCGTCAGCACCGCGCCTTCATCGACATAAAGCACGTCGGCATCGACGGTAACATTGGGATAGCGATCGGCAATGGCATCGACATAACGCCAGTGCGTGGTCGCTTTTCTCCCGGCAAGCAGGCCGGCGGCCGCAAGAACGGCCACACCCGAACATAGAGACATGACGCGGGCACCGCGACGGCTCGCCGCCTGCAATGCGGCAACCAGCGGCTCGGGCACGGGCGAGCTTCTACCCCGCCAGCCGGGCGCAATGATCAGAGCCGCTTTCGCAAGTCCATCGAGGCCGCGATCGACCTGCACCGACAGGCCGCCGGCGGCACGCACGGGAC
>JAGWJK010001306.1 GCA_028865845.1 Rhizobiaceae bacterium | reverse complement strand
CATCGATCGCGCGGCCTGTGTCAGCGCCGGGGACAGATCGGCAAGTGTATAGTCGCCGTGGTCCTTCTTTTTACCCGACTTACCTTTTTTTCCGTCCTTGTTCTTCTTACCCATCGTGATTCCGTTGGTCTTTCCGCCGCTCAATCCACGCGTTATGACATTGCGCAGGTCACTGACATAAACAAGAGGCACACCTACAGATGGCACAGCCATTGCTGCGTTTCGATGACAATGACATGGCTTTGCCGCCTGCGGAACGTGCAAATTGGATTGCGGTGTTGCCACTTGGCGCCCATGAGCAACATGGTGCCCACTTACCGTTCGAAACCGACACCCTTATTGCTGCAGGGATCGTCGAGCGCTTGAAGTCGGCACTTCCGCCCGAACTGCCCGTCACCTTTCTGCCCGTGGAGGCAATAGGCTATTCCATCGAACACATGGACGTGGCAGGCAGCAGGACGCTTGCCTACGACGAAGCCGTTACCCGCTGGCTCGGCATCGCGGAAAACCTTCACCGTCTCGGCATCCGCAAATTCGTTATGCTGAATGCCCATGGCGGCAACTCGCCGTTGCTGACCATCGTAGCGACCGAAGCCCGCATCCGCTTCGCCATGCTCGCGGTTGCAACCAGCTGGACCCGCTTCGGCGTGCCGGACGGGCTGATAAGCCCGGAAGACAAGGCCATCGACATCCACGGCGGCGACATAGAAACGTCAGTGATGCTGGCGCTCCACCCGGAAAAAGTCGATATGGCGAAGGCTGGCGACTTTTCCTCGCGCCAATCGGATTTCATCCGTGATTTCAAACATCTGCGCGCCTACGGCCCACACGCCTTCGGATGGAAGATGTCCGACCTCAATCCCGAAGGCGTGGCGGGTAATGCCTCGGCGGCGTCCGCCGAAAAGGGAGAGCAGTACATCGCCCACGCGGTTAAGGGATTGGTCGAGTTGCTGCAGGATGTCGACGCGTTCGATGTCGGGGGGCTGGCGTAAACAGAGCCGAGCTACGTTGCTTCGACCGAATGTGATCTTATAACATACAAAAGCCTTTGAACTGGCGTCGCCAACTCCTTATATGAAACCCAATTGTTTTCCGGCCGCCAGGCCAAACTCCCTATTTCGAGGCTCCCATGACCGAAACAGCCACGCAAAAGCCCATTCCCGTCACCGTTCTCACCGGCTATCTCGGCGCCGGCAAGACGACCTTGCTGAACCGCATCCTGTCTGAAAACCACGGCAAGAAATACGCGGTCATCGTCAACGAGTTCGGCGAAATCGGCATCGACAACGATTTGATCGTCGAGTCGGACGAGGAAATCTATGAGATGAACAATGGCTGCGTCTGCTGCACCGTGCGCGGCGACCTGATCCGTGTCGTCGAGGGGCTGATGCGCCGCCCGGGCCGCTTCGACGGCATCATTGTCGAGACCACTGGTCTTGCCGATCCGGTTCCGGTCGCCCAGACCTTCTTCATGGATGACGATGTTCGCGCCAAGACGGAACTCGACGCCGTCGTTGCGCTCGTCGACGCCAAGCACCTGCCGCTGCGCCTCAAG
>JAGWJK010000178.1 GCA_028865845.1 Rhizobiaceae bacterium | reverse complement strand
CTATCAGCAGACATCCGTCTTAAGGCGGTATCGGCTGATAGCGGTGCGATCACCTGGACCGTGGCGATTGGCGGTACGGCTTCTACGGCGCAGCCGCTTGCCAGCTTGTCCGCCGATCAATCGATCTCGATCGTCATCGATCTGCTGAAAGCGCTCGCGCAGCGCGGCCCACGCACACGCGGCCGCGACCTCGATGCGGCGGAATTGCGCGCCGAATTCGACTTGCCCCGCGGCATCGCTCGGCGGGCAATCTCACCCCATATAACGCCACTTGGCATCCACCATCTCGGCAAGACCGAGAATGTCCTCAGTCTGCGCCCATCTTTCGGGCAGATGCAAGCCCAAGACATCATCCGGCTCCTCGATATCGCGGAAGCCGCGGGGGCGACGGAGATCCGCACCGCGCCGGACCATGTTTTGCTGGTTCTCGGCCTTCCGGAAGAAAAGGCGAGGAATGTGCAGTTGGCCGCGGCCAACTGCGGTTTTCAGACGGAGGCTGACGATCCCGCAAATCACATCGCCGTCTGCGCCGGAGCAGGGGCCTGCGCCTCAGCCTTCTATTCTACCAAAACCACGGCGGCAGACCTCATTCGGCTGGCTCCAGATGTCCTCGACGGTTCGCTTACGGTCCATCTTTCCGGCTGTCGGAAAGGCTGCGCACATCCCGCCGGCGCTCCGCTTGTTCTGGTCGGTGCGCCAATGGGCTATGGGATTGTCGTAAATGGTTCCGCATCGGCAACGCCGGTGGCATACATCGGCAAGGAAGAAATAAAATCCGCGCTGGCCCGGCTAGCCGATCTGGTGCGGAACAACAAAGTTGCTGGCGAATCGGCGAGAGAGTGTCTTACACGGCTAGGCACCGATGCGATCGTTGCAGCGATGAGACAGGGGTAGGAATGCCTGACTATGATTATATCCGCGAGGGGAACGCAATTTACGAGCGTTCCTTTGCGATCATCCGCAGCGAGGCGGATCTGTCGCGCTTCTCAGAAGCCGAGGCTGACGTTGCGGTTCGCATGATCCATGCCTGCGGCCTGGTAGAAGCTGCGGCCCATTTCGTGTTCTCGTCCGATTTCGTGTCGGCAGCGCGCGATGCGCTTGCAGACAGCGCGCCTATTCTCTGCGATGCGGAAATGGTCGCCCACGGCATTACTCGCGCGCGGCTGCCGGCCGGCAACGCGGTGATCTGCACCTTGCACGACGCCCGCACCCATGACCTGGCAAAGACGATCGGCAACACCCGTTCTGCAGCGGCGATGCATCTCTGGGCGGAGCGTCTGGCTGGTGCGGTCGTCGCCATCGGCAACGCGCCGACCGCCCTGTTTCATCTCCTGGAAATGCTGCGTGACGGCGCGCCGAAACCGGCCGCTATCATCGGCATGCCGGTCGGTTTCGTCGGCGCGGCGGAATCGAAGGATGCCTTGGCGGAGAATTCTTATGGCGTACCATATGCCATCGTCCGCGGCCGGCTTGGCGGCAGCGCCATTACCGCCGCGACGGTAAACGCATTGGCGAGGCCGGGCCTATGAACACGCAACCCATCGGCCGTCTGATCGGCGTCGGCACGGGGCCCGGCGATCCCGAGCTGCTGACGATCAAGGCGGTTCGGGCGCTTGAGACAGCCGACGTCGTCGCCTATTTCGCCAAACAGGGGAGAAACGGCAACGGACGCGCCGTCGTCGAGCATCTGCTTCGGACTGATGTAACGCTGTTGCCGCTCTACTATCCCGTCACCACCGAGATCGACAAAGATCACGCGGAATACAAAAGCCAGATCACGGACTTCTATACCGCGTCGGCCGAGATGGTTGCGGCCTATCTCAGAGAAGGTAAGACGGTCGCCGTCCTTAGCGAAGGCGATCCGCTGTTTTACGGATCCTACATGCATCTACACGTGCGGCTTGCGGATCGTTTTCCGGTGGAAGTCATTCCCGGCATTACCGCCATGTCAGGCTGCTGGTCTCTGGCCGGCACTCCGATGGTGCAAGGCGATGATGTTCTTTCGGTACTGCCGGGGACCATGGCAGAGGGAGAGCTCGTTCGCCGTCTCGGCGACACCCAGGCAGCCGTCATCATGAAGGTCGGCCGCAACCTACCCAAAATCCGACGCGCGCTCGACGCGGCCGGACGACTTCGCGAGGCTATTTATGTCGAGCGCGGCACCATGACCAACAGTGCAATGACGCCGCTCGCGGGGAGGGGGGACGCCGAAGCTCCTTATTTCTCGCTGATCCTCGTTCCCGGCTGGGAAAGCAAGCCATGAGCGGCCGCCTCTATGTCATCGGTACCGGTCCCGGCAATCCCGCACAGATGACGCCCGAGGCCCTGGCCGCCGTCGCGGACTCTGGCGAATTCTTCGGATATGCTCCCTATCTTGATCGCTTGTCACTGCATCCGGATCAGTTGCGTCACGCCTCCGACAATCGCGAGGAACTGGATCGCGCCAGGGCGGCACTGGAGCGGGCCGTCGCCGGCGCAAAGGTCTGCGTGGTTTCCGGTGGAGACCCCGGCATATTCGCGATGGCGGCTGCCGTTTGCGAAGCGATCGATCAGGGGCCTAGCGAATGGCGCGAAGTCGATCTCATCATTCTGCCAGGTATCACCGCCATGCTTGCGGTCGCCGCGCGCATCGGCGCTCCGCTTGGACACGACTTCTGCGCAATCTCGTTGTCGGACAATCTAAAGCCCTGGAATATAATAGAAAAACGCCTCAGGATGGTGGCGGAAGCAGGGCTGGTCATCGCGCTCTATAATCCGATTAGCAAGGCGCGCCCATGGCAGCTTGGCAAAGCTTTCGGCATCCTGCGCGAAGCGCTGCCGGGCAAAACTCCGGTCATTTTCGGGCGCGCGGCCGGACGGCCGGATGAGGTGATGGCGATTGCACGACTGGCGGAGGCAGACGCATCGCGCGCTGACATGGCAACTTGCGTCATCATCGGATCCGCCGAAACCCGTGTCATCGATCGCGGCGAAAAGCCGGCTCTGGTTTATACGCCTCGCTTCATCAAGGACGAGACGAGGTGATCGATTTCGGCGAGCGCAGCTTCGACAGTCTCGACCGCCGGCATGTCGGCGACGGTTGCGCGTTCGACCATGATCACGCGGATATCAAGTGCGCGCGCGGCCTCGATCTTTGCATGGGTGGCGCTACCGCCGCTATTCTTGGTGACGATGACATCGATGCGATGCTGGCGCAGCAACGCCATTTCATCCTCGAGCCGAAACGGGCCTCTGGTATGAAGGTAAGTCACGCCGGCAGCATCAAGCGGTGGGTCGACCGGATCGACGCTGCGAACGAGATAATGGTGAATTGGCGCGGCATCAGCGTGATGCGCCTCCTGCCGGCCGATCGCCAGAAAAACGCGGAGAGGGGAGGAGCCGAGCTCCTTTATGGCCTCCGCGATGGATCGGACGCTGATCCATCGATCGCCTTCAACAGCAATCCACGCCGGCCTGCGCAGCGCAAGCGCTGGGATGCCCGCCGCCTTGATGGCCTCGGCAGCATTGGCCGAAATGCGGGCGGCAAAGGGATGCGTGGCATCGACGAGAAGATCAAAAGCTTCATCCCGCAGGTAGCGGGAAAGTCCCTCTGCACCGCCGAAGCCACCGACGCGACCGGGAACCGGCTGCTCAGCCGGATCGGCCGTTCTGCCGGCAAGCGACAGCAGAACATCCAGCTCGGGCCGCGAGGCCAGAGCTCCGGCGAGACTTCGCGCCTCGGTCGTGCCACCCAAAATCAGAATGCGGGTCTTACCCATGTCTGAGATACCTTCCGCTCCTGCCCATCCTTGGCTCACTCTTATCGGCATCGGCGAAGACGGTCCAGCCGGCCTCGGCGACGAAGCCAAACGGCTTATCGCTGCAGCGCCCATCGTTTTCGGCGGCGCCAGGCATATCGAGTTGATGGCGCCGCTGATCACCGGCGAGACCAGGACTTGGCTCAGCCCTTTCGAACGCTCGGTTGAGCAGGTACTCGCTCGCCGGGGAATGCCGACGGTGGTTCTTGCATCCGGCGATCCTTTCCTCTTCGGGGTCGGTGCGACATTGTCGCGGTATGTTCCCGTCGCACAGATGCTGGTTATTCCCGCACCTTCCTCCTTCAGCCTCGCGGCCTCCCGACTGGGCTGGCCATTGCAGGGGGCTGTAAACCTTTCCCTGCATGGACGCCCGCTCGATCTCATCCGCCCGCATCTCCATCCGGGCCGCAGGATTATCGCGCTGACATCGGATGGCAGAGGGCCGGCGGAGTTGGCGCGGTTGTTGCTGGACAACGGGTTTGGTCAGTCGAAGCTTACAGTTCTCGAGGCGCTCGGCGGCGCTAACGAGCGGGTTTCCACGCAACGTGCGGAGGAATTCGCCCTATCCGGCATCAATGACCTGAATGTCTGCGGCATCGAGGTGATTGCCAACACGGATGCACGCATCCTGCCGCGAAGCGCCGGCCTCAGCGATGAGCTGTTCGAGCATGACGGCCAGATCACCAAGCGGGAAATCCGGGCGATCACGCTGTCTACGCTGGCTCCGCGCTATGCTGAGCTGCTGTGGGATATCGGCGCGGGCTCCGGCTCGATCGGCATCGAATGGATGCTTGCGGATAGCTCGATGCGCGCGATTGCCATTGAGGCTTCCGCCGAGCGCGCTGCCCGGATCAGACGCAATGCGGTGAATTTCGGTGTTCCGGAATTGGTCGTCGTCGAGGGCCATGCGCCGGGGGCACTTACGGACCTGCCTGTCCCAGACGCCATCTTCATTGGCGGCGGTGGCAGCGATGCCGGTGTTCTGGAGGTGGCGATCGAGCGATTGAAGAGGGGAGGGCGGCTCGTCGCCAATGCGGTGACCACCGAGATGGAAGTGCTGTTGCTGGCTGAGCATGCCCGTCGCGGTGGTTCGTTGATCCGCATCGATATTGCTCGAACCGCGCCTGTCGGCAAGATGACCGGCTGGCGTCCGGCGATGCCGGTCACGCAATGGTCCTGGCTGAAACCATAAGAACAGAAGAAACGAGGTAGCGGAATGACGGTGCATTTCATCGGAGCGGGACCAGGAGCGGCGGATCTGATCACCGTGCGGGGCAGGGACCTGATTGGCAAATGTCCGGTCTGCCTTTATGCCGGCTCGATCGTTTCCCCCGAACTTCTGCAATATTGCCCGGCCGGCGCGCGCATCGTCGACACCGCGCCGATGTCGCTCGATGAGATCGAAGCGGAATATCTGAAGGCTGCGGCCGACGGTAATGATGTCGCGCGCTTGCATTCCGGCGATCTCTCCGTTTGGAGCGCCGTGGCCGAACAGATCCGCCGGCTGGAAAAACACGGAATTCCCTACGCGCTGACACCCGGCGTGCCCGCATTCGCCGCCGCTGCCTCGGCGCTCGGGCGCGAACTTACTATTCCGACCGTCGCCCAGAGCCTTGTCCTCACCCGCGTTTCCGGCCGCGCGTCGCCGATGCCGAACAACGAGACACTGGCGAAATTTGGCGCCACCGGAGCGACGCTTGCCATCCATCTGGCCATTCATGCGCTTTCGCAGGTGGTGGAAGAGCTGACACCGCTTTACGGGGCGGATTGCCCGGTTGCTATCGTCGTCAAGGCGTCCTGGCCTGACGAGCGGATTATCCGCGGCACGCTTGCGACGATAGAGGCCAAGGTGGCCGCTGAGCCTATCGAGCGCACCGCCCTGATTTTTGTCGGCGCCTCGCTCGCCGCGAGCGAATTCCGCGAAAGTTCCCTCTACGACCCCGCTTATCAGCGCCGGTTCCGTGGTCGGGAATAATCGGCGTCGGCTACCGTTGCATTTCCAGCAGAAATTTCCTCTAGTCGACCCGTGCGTGGAAGGAACAGGAAATGCAGCGTATCACCATCACGATCGATGACGACCTTCTGGAGCTGATCGACAAGATCAGCGATCAGCGCGGTTATGCCAGCCGTTCCGAAACGTTGCGTGACCTCGTGCGCGATGCCGTTACGCGCGAACAGACTGCCGTCAACGATGCGACGGAATGTTATGCAACGCTTACCTATGTCTATGAACACGAGACCCGCGATCTTTCGCGCCGCCTGACGACGACCCAACATCACCATCACGATCTGTCGGTGTCGACGCTGCATGTTCATATCGACGGCCATGATTGTCTTGAGGTTTCCGTCTTGAAGGGCGCGGTGGAGGAGGTCAAATCCTTTGCCGACAGCGTAATCACGCAACGCGGCGTCCGTTTCGGAAATCTACACATCATCCCGTCGGAACACGCACCGGACGATCATGGCTGAGATTGCGAATTGGAGCGCCGTAATCGCGAATTTTCACGCTATCGATACTGAATCTTTTCGTCACGCAGAAGCGTGGAAACCGCATGAGGTCACGTTCCTCGAACAGACGCTTCCGGCCACTAATTCGACATGTCTTACGACCTCCCTCAACATATGGTGGGACCAGACGCGACAGATTTCTCGAACAATCATCATAGGAGTAAAAGATGAAACTCGTCGGCATATCGGGCAGTCTTCGCAAGGCGTCGTTCAATACTGCGTTGCTGAGGGCTGCGGTGGATCTGATGCCGCCAAGTGTGGAATTCAGCGCTGAGACTATTCACGGTGTGCCGCTCTACGATGCCGACGTTGAAGCGGCAAACGGACTTCCGGCAAAGGTCAGCGAGCTCAAGGAGCTTACGGCGGCGGCAGACGGGCTGATCCTGTTCACGCCGGAATACAATAATTCGCTCCCCGGTGTCTTCAAGAACGCCATCGACTGGATGAGCAGGCCTTCCGACGATATCCCTCGCATCTTCAAAGCCAAGCCTGTCGCAGTCCTCGGCGCTTCACCGGGAAATTTCGGCACCATCCTCAGCCAGAATGCCTGGCTGCCGGTATTGCGCACCCTGGGTGCAAATCCCTGGTTCGGCGGCCGCCTGATGGTCTCGCGTGCTGGCAGTGTTTTCGACGGGGAAGGGCAAATCATCGACGACAAGGTGAAGCACAATCTTGCAGTCTTCATCGAAGGCTTCATCGCCTTTGTCGAAAGCGCAAAAAGGAATTGATCTGGCCGGTGCGTAGGCAATAGCCGTTTCTGCCTATGATTGAAGCATCGAATAGCCTATTGTCATCACATGCGTCGGGTCGGCCGGCGCGTGGGGCCGCATACGAAATTCCTTCGAGCCGAGATGAAATCCAGCACAGCCGGTTATGCCTTCACGCTGGTGGCGATCAGCATTTTCGCCATACAGGACGGTATTTCCAAACATCTGGTCAGCAGCTATCCGCCGCTCTTCGTGGCGATGATCCGCTATTGGGCCTTCATGCTGTTCGCCGTGGCGATGGCGGCACGCTCGCCGGGTGGATTGCGCGTCGCGGTTCGCACGAAGCGGCCGCGGCTACAGGTCGCGCGAGGATTATTGCTCGCGACCCAGATCGTGGTTGCCATCAGCTCGTTTGTGCTGGTGGGACTTGCGCGCTCTCAGGCGATTTTTTCGTCCGGCCCGCTGATGGTGGCCTTGCTTTCCGTACCGATCCTTGGCGAAAAGGTCGGGTGGCGGCGCTGGTCGGCAATCTGTGTCGGCTTTGTCGGCGTGCTGTTGATTCTGAAGCCGGAAAGCGGCTTCTTCGACATCCGCTTT
>JAGWJK010001305.1 GCA_028865845.1 Rhizobiaceae bacterium | reverse complement strand
TGTCCGAGCTCAAGAAGACAGGCAAGGTCCTGGCCACCTCCGCCGATGTTGCGAAATGGGGAGGGCCGACTTTCGATGCCTGGATCGTCAGCAAGAAATTCGCTGATGCACATCCGGAAGTCGTCACCGGTTTCGTCAAGGTCACTGGTGCGGCTTACGCGTCCTATCGCAAAGATCCGGCCTCCTGGGGCGCGAAGTCGACGCAGGCCGCCGAGATCGCGCGCTTGACCGGCGCCAAGGTCGAAGAAGTGCCGGAGCTTCTGAAGGGTTATTATTTCCCGACGATCCAGGAACAGGCATCCGCCGAGCTTCTGGGCGGCGGCACGACGAAGGCCGTGGCCGAAACCTCGGCCTTCCTTCTGGAACAAGGGAAAATACCCGCCGTGCTCAAGGATTACAGCCCCTATGTTTCCGATCGCTGGGTCAAACAAGCGGCCAAGGCAGGGCTTTAATCTTTCCAACGAACCCGGCGCGGCCTCGGTCGCGCCGGGTTTTGGCGCGAACAGGTATGGCACATGAGTGTTCTTTCACTGCAGTCCCTCTCGTTGGACTATGCCGATGGCCGCACAGGCGGGAGCAAGCGAGTGCTCGATGGTATTACCCTACACGTCGCCTCCGACGAGTTTGTCGTGGTCATCGGTCGTTCCGGTTCGGGCAAAACCAGTCTGCTTAACCTCGCCGCCGGCTTCATCCAGCCGAGCGAAGGTCATGTTCTCGTCGACGGCCACGAGGTGGATGGTCCCGGCGCCGACCGTGCGGTCGTCTTCCAGGACGACGCGCTGTATCCGTGGCTGAGCGCGGTGCAGAACGTCGCTTTTCCCCTGAAATTGCGGGGTTTACCGAGAGGCGAAAGCCTGCGCCGCGCCGAGGACCTGCTCAACAAGGTCGGTCTCCAGGGGACTGGCTCAAAGAATATATGGGAGCTTTCAGGTGGCATGCGACAGCGTGTCGGCATTGCCCGCGCGCTCGCCTCGGAGCCGCAGTTCTTGTTGCTTGACGAACCGCTCGGAGCGCTCGATGCCCTGACACGTAGCCGCATGCAGCAATTTCTGCTCGAAGTCTGGTCGCAGAGCGGCACCGGTGCGCTGTTGATCACCCATAGCATCGACGAAGCCATCCTGCTTTCCACCCGTATCGTCGTGTTGGCGCCGTCGCCCGGGCGCATTATCGCTGACATCCGCACCACCTTCGGCAAATCGCTTCTTGGCGGAAAAAGCGTCAAGGAGGTCAAGGCGCTTGCCGCTTTCAAGACCCTTCACGACGATCTGACCGCGCTGATCCATGCCGACGAAGAGGAGGTCGCCGCATGAGTGTCGAAGTCGAGACTTTGACGGCACTCAATCCGAAGCCGGCCGGTGCCAAGCTCAAACGGTTGGGGCGGCACGGCACGCTGCTGATCTCGCTTGCGACCATCGCCGTCATCATCGCGGGCTGGAGTTTGGCTTCCGCTTACGGAGCGATCTCGCCCGTCTTCCTGCCATCGCCGCTGGTCGTTGTGAAATCGCTCTACAACGTTGCGGTCAACGGCTTCGTCGATTCGACGCTTGCCGCACACA
>JAGWJK010001304.1 GCA_028865845.1 Rhizobiaceae bacterium | reverse complement strand
GACGCGCAGTGCATCACCGAACACATGCCGGTCAGGTTTTGCAGTCGGAAACAGGCTGACGATCGGATGCGGCCAGCGCGACCGCCCGCCGCCGAGCTTCCATTTCAGGAGGTCGCCGATGCCGCCGGGTTCCACGCCCTGAGGATTGAAAAAACGAAATCCGTCAAAATGATCGGAGATCGGGCCTTGATAATAGGGATTCTGCTTCTTTCGCGAGCCTGCTGCTACTGCCATGAATGCGCCGTTGACTGTTCTATCGGCTACCATTTGCGGCAAATCGGTCGGTTTTGAAAGCCTTTCCGGTGCCTCGACTTGACTTTCCCGGTCGTTTCCTGTTTATCCGCGCCAATCTGCGACGAGCACAAGCCTCCGAGCCACCGACCGGGACCCGTAAAGGTATAAAGAGATCCCGGAGGTCCACACCCGACAGCGCGTTGCGCCCTCGGGTGCTTTTTGGCTTTGCGTCTTGTTTTCGTCAAGGAAAAGCACGACGTTTCCGGGCATCGATCAACCCGCCCCAAACGTATCAAGGAAGAGCCGATGTTTGAAAACCTCCAGGACCGTCTTGGTTCCATTCTGAATGGACTGACAGGCCGTGGCGCGCTTTCGGAAGCCGATGTTTCCGCAGCGCTGCGCGAGGTTCGCCGTGCGTTGCTGGAAGCCGACGTTGCGCTCGACGTCGTTCGCTCCTTCACGGACCGTGTTCGCGAAAAGGCCGTCGGCGCCGAGATTCTGAAGTCGATCAAGCCCGGCCAGATGGTCGTCAAGATCGTCCATGACGAGCTGATCGAAATGCTCGGTGGCGAAGGCGTCGGCATCGACCTCAACGCCCCGGCCCCGGTTGTCGTCATGATGGTCGGCCTGCAGGGCTCCGGTAAGACGACAACGACAGCCAAGATCGCCAACCGCCTGACGAGCCGCGACCGCAAGAAGGTCCTGATGGCCTCGCTCGATACGCGCCGCCCGGCTGCGCAGGAGCAGTTGCGCCAGCTCGGCGTACAAGCAGGCATCGACACGCTTCCCGTTATCGCCGGCCAGTCGCCGACCGATATCGCCGCACGCGCCGTTCAGGCCGCCAAGCTCGGTGGCCATGACGTCGTCATTCTCGACACCGCCGGCCGTACGCATATCGACGAGCCGCTCATGGTCGAGATGGCTGACATCAAGAAGAAATCCAACCCGCATGAAATCCTGCTGGTTGCCGATAGCTTGACCGGTCAGGATGCCGTCAATCTCGCCCGCAATTTCGACGAACGCGTCGGCATCACCGGCCTCGTTCTGACCCGCATGGACGGCGACGGCCGCGGCGGTGCTGCCCTCTCGATGCGCGCCGTCACCGGCAAGCCGATCAAGCTCATCGGCGTTGGCGAAAAGATGGGCGAGCTGGAGGAATTCCATCCCCGCCGCATCGCCGACCGTATCCTCGGCATGGGCGACATCGTCTCGCTGGTCGAAAAGGCCGCGGAAAATATCGACGCCGAGAAGGCGGCTGCCATGGCCGCCAAGATGGCCAAGGGCAAGTTCGACCTGAACGACCTCGCTGACCAGCTGCGCCAG
>JAGWJK010001303.1 GCA_028865845.1 Rhizobiaceae bacterium | reverse complement strand
AATACCTCGGCACGATCACGTTCATATATACACCGTATCGCGCCTTGAACCGAATTAGGCCAGGGATTAGCTTGCGCTTCAAAGATTGATGAAAGCCTTCCAATGCAATTTCAGGGAACATCGGACTATATAGCCGACAAGGAAATGATGATCGCGGTTAACGCCGCGATACGCCTGGAAAGGCCGCTTTTGGTCAAGGGTGAGCCCGGCACCGGCAAGACGGAACTCGCCCGCCAAGTCGCCGCCGCGCTGGATCTCGACTTGATCGAATGGAACATCAAGTCCACCACAAAGGCGCAGCAGGGCCTTTACGAATACGACGCGGTGTCGCGGTTGCGTGACAGTCAGCTCGGGGACGCGAGGGTCAACGACGTCAGCAACTACATCCGCCGCGGCAAGCTATGGCAGGCCTTCACCGCCTCGCGCAAATGCGTGCTGTTGATCGACGAGATCGACAAGGCGGATATCGAATTCCCGAACGACCTGCTGCAGGAACTCGACCGCATGGAGTTCCACGTCTACGAGACCGGCGAGACGATCCGCGCCGCCGTTCGGCCGATCGTCATCATCACCTCCAACAACGAGAAGGAACTGCCGGACGCCTTCCTGCGCCGCTGCTTCTTCCACTATATCCGCTTTCCGGACGCAGACACGCTGGAGCGCATCGTCGAGGTGCACTATCCCGGCATCAAGCAGTCTCTCGTGCGCGCCGCGCTGACCCAGTTCTTCGAAATCCGCGACGTTCCCGGGCTGAAGAAGAAGCCGTCGACATCGGAGGCCCTGGACTGGATCCGCCTTCTTGTTGCCGACGACGTCGACCCGGCTACGTTGCGGGGAGACGCACGCAGCGCCCTGCCGAAGCTGCATGGCGCACTGCTGAAGAACGAGCAGGATGTCCACCTCTTCGAACGCCTCGCCTTCATGGCGCGCGGCCAGGGGAAATAATAATGCAGCCGGATGCGATAAAAGTCCTGATCTACGCTCTGCGTGGAGCCGATCTGCTGGTCTTCGACGAGCCGGATTTTCCCTTTGTCGAGCTGCAGATTCCGGGCGGAACCGTCGAGCCCGAGGAGGACTTTTTTTCCGCGGCTGCCCGCGAATTCACCGAGGAAACCGGCTTCGCGCCGCTGGAGCTTCAAGCGCTCGGCATCGACGAATACCGTTTCGAAAAGAACGGGCGCGTCCACCATCACCAAAGGCATTATTTCCGCTGCACCCTCCCCGCGGACACGCCTGACAGCTGGATCCACGTCGAGATGACGCCGTTCGACGCCAGCGATCCGATTCGCTTCCGTTTCTTCTGGCTGCCGGTTGCCGAAGCGGGCGCGCGCCTCGGTTACGGCATGCAAGCGCTCCTTGAAACTCTCTGACCGGCAACCGACATGAGGCCGGCTACAAGCTTAGCCATTGACCAACAGGGGCCGCAGGTCTATTGAATTTTTCCCGTGGTGATTTGGCCGGCCGGCTTGCAGCCACGTTAAACAAGTCGCTAAAGGGCCGCGTGCGGACCGGTAGCGATTCATGATCGCGGCCGGTTTTTTTGTTTTTGTCGAGTGA